>JBBRKD010000102.1:0-6333 GCA_038218255.1 Hyphomicrobiales bacterium
GCTAACGCGCCAACATGCCGAAAGGATGACACGTGACCGCCTCCGCCGCCAAGTCCGCGCTTGCAACCGCAGCCCCATTGCCACCCGAAGCCGAGCTCGATGCGATGAAAGCCCGCGCGCGGGCGTGGTTTGAATCCTTGCGCGACGACATCTGTGCGCGGCTCGAAAAGCTCGAGGATGATTTGCCGGCCGGCGGCGCGCATTCCAAGCTTCCGGCGGGCCGCTTCGTCAAAGCGCCGTGGAACCGCAAGGATCTTCCAGCTCTGCCTTCGACGAGCCCGGAGCCTGGCCTCCATCCGGCCGATCCAGCTCCACCGCAGGAATCGGGCGGTGGCGTCATGAGCATGATGAAGGGCCGTGTGTTTGAAAAAGTCGGCGTGCATACGTCGACCGTGTTTGGCGAGTTTGCACCTGAGTTTCGCAAGCAGATCCCGGGGGCTGAGGAAAACCCCAAGTATTGGGCGTCCGGCATTTCGCTGATCGCGCACCCGCAAAACCCCAACGTCCCCGCTGTCCACATGAACACGCGAATGGTCGTCACCAGCAATTGGTGGTTTGGCGGCGGCGCAGACCTCACTCCCGTCCTTGACCGTAGACGGACGCAAACGGACGCCGATACGCTCGCGTTCCACGCGGCCTTCTATGAAGCCTGCAAGGCCCACAAGGTCGCCGACTACGAGCGCTACAAAACATGGTGTGACGAGTATTTCTTCCTGCCCCACCGCAACGAGATGCGCGGCATTGGCGGCATCTTTTACGACTACCTTGCGCCCAAAAAGAAGGATGGCGGCTTTGATGCGGCCCTCAGCTACACACAAGATGTCGGCCGCGCGTTCGCCCGTGTCTATCCGATGCTCGTGCGCGGCAACTACGCGAACGCGTGGACGGCGGCTGACCGTGAAGAGCAGTTGATCCGGCGCGGCCGCTATGTCGAGTTCAACCTGTTGTATGATCGCGGCACAACGTTTGGCCTTAAAACCGGCGGCAACGTTGCGAGCATCATGTCTTCGATGCCACCCGAAGTGAAATGGCCGTGAAAGCTCACACGACCAACTCACCGCTGAGATAGGCACGCGCGGCGTCCGACTTTGGCGCGGCGAAGAACGTCTCAGCCGACGCAACCTCCGCCACGCGCCCGCGATTCAAGAACACGACCTGCGAGGCGAGCCTGCGCGCTTGCCCTGCATCGTGCGTCACGAGGACGACCTTGGTGCCGCCATCTGCGGCCGTGCGCACCATCCGTTCGACGGCTGCCGACGACGCTGGATCGAGGCTCGCGGTCGGCTCATCAAGGAACAGCACTTCGGGGTACGACGCCAGCGCGCGCGCCATCGCCAAGCGCTGCTGCTCGCCGCCCGACAGCAAGCGCGCCGGGCTTGCGGCCAGATGGGCGAGTTGTGCGCGCTCCAAAATGTCGGACGCCGTCTGTCGCAGTGCTGCCCTCGGGCGATGGGAGAGCACGAATTCGATATTGGCGATCACCGACCGCCTGAGCAGCGTCGGGCGCTGGAAGACCATGGCCGAGCGCCGACCTGCGACGGCGGGATCGACGCCTGCGCCCCACACGACGCTGCCGCCATCGGGCGCAATCAACCCGTGCAGAACCCGCAGCAAGAGGCTCTTTCCAGCGCCGTTCGGCCCCATGATCACGGTTGGCCCGCCGACGGCGATCTCAAGCGAAACGCCATCGAGCAGCGGCTTTCCCGCGCGCGCGACGCGCACGTCGACGGCCTGGAGCGGCAGGAGACCGGCCGTGATCGGCGCATACGCAGAGGGTGGGCCATCAGCCATAGGCCAGCCGCCCCGCCGTGCGCTTCAAAAGCGCGACGCCGACATTGATCGCAATGGCGATGAGGATCAGGATCAACCCGAGCGCGAGCGCCAGGGCGAGATCGCCCTTGGACGTTTCGAGCGCGATCGCCGTGGTCATCACCCGCGTCACGCGGTCGATGTTGCCGCCAACGATGATGACCGCGCCGACTTCTGCGATGGCCCGCCCAAATCCCGCGAGTGCTGCCGTCAAAAGCGAATAGCGGTCTTCCCAGATCAGTGTGGTGATTTGTTCGGTGGTTGAGAGCCGCAGTGAGCGGAACCACTCGTCGTACTCCTGAAACCGGTCACTCAACGACTGGCGGGCGAGCGCTGCGATCAGTGGCATCACAAGGAGCGCCTGCGCGATGATCATGGCGGTCGGCGTATAAAGCAGCCCGAGCACGCCGAGTGGCCCCGAGCGCGACAGCATCAGATAGACGATGAGACCGACCACAACGGGGGGCAATCCCATCAGCGCCGACAGCAGCGTTTCAACCACAGCCCGGCCGGGAAAGCGTAGCACGGTGAGTGCGGCTCCAAGCGGTATGCCGACGACGCAGCCGATTGCGACTGCGCTCAACGAGACGAACAGCGACAGGGCAACGATTTCGGCCAGCTGCGCATCCCCTGACGCGACCAGCGCGAACGCCATGCCAAACACCGTCCCCACATCAAACATCGCGCGCGTTGACCCTCCAGCATTATGTCTGCCGCGATATAGCGCTTCAGTGCCAGGGTCTGCAATCGTTGCCGTGCGGCGGTCGTGCGGTTAGGTTGTGCAGCATACTTATTGGGGGATTTTTCATGCCACAGGACGTCGTCGTCGTGTTTGTTCACGGGATCGCGGTCGGCGCGACGGGATATTCAAAACAGCTCGAAAAAAACATCCTTGCCCGGATGGGTGCGATGCATCCAGCCGACAAAGGGGGCGAGAAAGCTACCGACTATGTCGATTTCCGCGAGGTGTTTTGGGCCGACATCGTCCGCAACCACCAGAGCAACTACATCGATTATGCCGAGCGCACCGGCAAGCTCGCCCCGACGCCGCTACACCGGCTTGTTGTGGAAGGCCTTGGCGATGCGGCCGCCTATCAAAAGACGCAGCGCTTCAAGAACTCGGCCTATTACAAGATCCAAAAGCGCGTGCGCGACAAGATCGCGGAAGCAGCCGGAGGGCCGAACGATCGACGGCCGCTGATCGTGATCGCGCATTCGCTCGGTTGCCACATTATGTCGACGTACGCCTGGGACCTGCACCGCTACAAGGCCCCCAATGTGGAAGAGCGCCTCAAGCAACTGGCGCTTGGAAAGCCGGACGATGATGCGCAAACTGAAGCATCCGAACTCTATGATGCAACCAAGGCCTTCATTTCCGCAATCAAGACGAAGAGCCCGTTTGAACGGCTCGACACTTTCGCGGGCTTCGTGACCATGGGCTGCAATATGCCGTTGTTCACGTTCACGTTCGGCCCACAGTCCGTGTTCCCGATCACCCAGACGGACGATGAGAGCCAGGCACCACCGTTTCCCGGCGATGCGCTCGGGTGGGGTGCTAAGTCGCGCGCGCGCTGGCAAAACTACTATAGCTACAACGATCCGCTCGGGTATCCGCTGAAGCCGTTGAACGATCGCTACGAGAAAGAACCCCTGCTGTCGGACCACGCTGTTATTACAGACGGTCTTATACTCCGACAACTGGGCAAGCTGGTCCCCTCATGGCGCGCTCTGACGGCCAACCAGGCTCACCAGGGGTATTGGACCAACCCCGACGTCGCAAACGGGGCCGCCCGGCTCATTCACGGTCTGATCCATTCAGACGACGAGAAACCGCATCCGATGTTCCATTCCGGTTGAAAGGGATTGCCGCGCCCGTGACTTTTCGATAGCCGCTGACCATGGCCCGCCCCAGTAAAACTCCAGACGCGACAAGCGCCCCGGTTCAGGGACCGACCGCCGATGCTTCGCCCCCGTCAGCCCAAGCCACTCCCGACGCGACGCCGTCGATGGCGCAGTATCTCGAAATCAAAACGGCCAATCCTGACAGCCTGCTCTGGTATCGGATGGGCGACTTCTATGAATTGTTCTTTGAAGACGCGGTGATTGCGTCGGCCGCTCTTGGGATTGTGCTCACCAAGCGCGGCCGCCACCAGGGCCACGACATCCCCATGTGCGGCGTCCCGATCCACCGCGCCGACGACTATCTGCAAAAGCTGATCAAGCGCGGCTACCGTGTCGCCGTCTGCGAGCAACTGGAAGACCCAGTGGACGCGCGAAAGCGGGGCGCGAAAGCCGTGGTCCGCCGCGATGTCGTGCGCCTTGTCACGCCGGGGACGATCACGGAAGAGGCGCTGCTCGATGCCAAGGCGCGCAACTACCTGACCGCGATCTTTGCAAGCCCAGGAGATGCAGACCAGCCGTTCACCGCGCCGCAGACGACAGTTGCGCTGGCTTCGCTCGATATCTCGACGGGCGAATTCGAGGTCGGCGAAATCTCAGGTGCCGACCTCCCCGGCGAATTGATCCGGTTGAGCCCCGGCGAGATCGTGCTGACGGAGGCAGCCTTCGCCGACAAAGACCTCAAGCGTTGGATTGACATCGCAGGGGCCGCTGCAACACCCCAGCCCGCGCCTTCGTTCGACAGCAGTTCTGGAGAACATCTCCTAAAAAGCCGCCTTGGCGTCTCAGACCTTGCAGGCATCGCGCGCTTTTCCAGGGCCCAGCTTTCAGCCATCGGCGCGCTGCTCAAATACGTCGACCTCACCCAGCTTGGCCGCGCGCCTGTGCTTCGACCGCCGCGCATGACGGGTGCGGGTACCATCCTCGTGATCGACGCCGCCACCCGGGCAAGCCTTGAGCTGACCCGCACGGCATCTGGCGAACGTGCCCATTCGCTACTTGGAGCCATCGACCGAACCGTTACGGCTGCGGGCTCGCGCGATCTCGCAAACCGTCTGTCGAGCCCACTGGCTGATGCGCGCGCGATCAATGCCCGCCTCGATGCGACGGCGTTCCTGGCAGACGATGATTTGCTCCGCGACGATCTGCGCTCGGCCTTGCGTCATGCCCCCGACATTGCGCGCGCCGTGACGCGGCTGGCCTTTGGCCGTGGCGGCCCGCGCGATCTCGGCGCTGTTCGCGATGGTCTTGTGGCGGCCGGGGCGTGCGCCGACCGGCTGCGACAGCAAGCGCAACCGATGGGCCTGCCGAGCGAACTCACAGACATCACCCAGAGCCTTTCGGCGTGCGCGCCAGCGCTCGGACAGGGGCTTGCATCGGCCCTGACAGACGAACTGCCCCACCTGCGCCGCGACGGCGGCTTCGTGCGGCTTGGCGCACGCGCCGATCTTGATGCTGCCCGCGCCCTGCGCGACGACAGCCGACAGGTGATGGCAGCGCTCGAAGCCAAGTACGTCGCCGACACGGGCGTGAAATCGCTCAAGGTCCGCCACAACAATATCCTAGGCTATTACATCGAAGTAACGGCTCAGAACGCGGCGCCGCTGCAAGCTCTCCCCCACAGCCAGACGTTTCGCCACCGCCAGAGCCTTGCCAACGCGATGCGATTTTCAACGCCCGAGTTGATCGACATCGAAGGCCGCATCTCGACGGCGGCTGAACGCGCGCTCGGCTTGGAGCAGGAGGTGTTCAACGAGTTGGCCAGCGCAATCGCCAAAGAGGAGCGGGCGCTCCTTTCGACCGCGCGTGCGCTTGCCGAACTGGACTGCGCAACAGGATTGGCCGAGATCGCGCGCGAGCAGGGCTACACTCGCCCCGTGGTGGACGGATCAAACACGTTTCAAATTCTTGGCGGGCGTCATCCCGTCGTCGAGCAGGCGCTTGCCGTATCGCGCTCGGGTGCCTTCATCGAAAATGACTGCGTCTTGGGCCGCCCGCAGACGTCACGGGCACGGCCGCCTGGCTTTGATGAGGGCACCGACGCGCGCATCTGGCTTGTGACCGGGCCGAACATGGCTGGCAAATCAACTTTCCTGCGCCAGAACGCCCTCATTGCGTTGATGGCCCAGACCGGATCGTTCGTGCCTGCCCGTTCGGCCCACATCGGTGCGGTCGACCGGCTGTTTTCGCGTGTGGGGGCATCCGACGATCTGGCGCGGGGCCGCTCCACGTTCATGGTCGAGATGGTGGAGACGGCTGCAATTCTCAATCAGGCAACGGCCCGTTCGCTCGTGATCCTCGATGAAATCGGCCGGGGCACGGCGACGTTCGACGGCCTGTCGATCGCCTGGGCAACGGTGGAATTCCTGCACAACGAAACCCGCTGCCGGGCGCTGTTTGCGACCCACTATCATGAGCTGACGGCGCTGGCCGGTCGCCTACCGGGCGTCGCCAACGTGACGATGGACGTCAAGGACTGGCAGGACGAGATCGTATTCCTGCACAAAGTAAAGCCCGGTGCCGCCGACCGTAGCTACGGCATCCAGGTCGCCAAGCTGGCGGGGCTGCCCAAGCCCGTTGTCGAGCGCGCCCGCCATGTGCTGGCAGCGCTCGAAAAGGCAGACC
>JBBRKD010000103.1:0-6314 GCA_038218255.1 Hyphomicrobiales bacterium
CTCCTTCGACTGCGATGCCGCGAATTTGCGTCCGGGTGGTCTGGACCTTGTGCGAGACGATGGTCACTTTCGCGCCGACGAGCGCGTTCACGAGCGTCGATTTCCCGGCATTCGTCGCCCCGATGACGGCGATGAACCCGCAGCGGCTTCCGGGTCGGTTGTCGAGCATCACCGGTGGCCGTTCGATGTCAGGCTGTTTTGCCATGGCGGGGGCCTCCTGGAGCGGGTTCGGATGAGCCTACCACGACGAGCATGGCGCTGGCGGCGGCTTGTTCGGCGGCCCGTTTGGACGGCCCGGTGCCGTGGGCTGGGGCATATCCGTCGACGCGGACCTCGGCGCGAAAGAGGGGGGCGTGATCGGGACCCGAGCGCTCGAGCGATCCATAGCGCGGGAGGTTGAGCCCGCGCCCTTGGGCCCATTCCTGCAGTGCGGACTTGGGATCGGCCGTGCCTGCGGTGCTCTCAGCGCCTGGCTCGAGTGTCCAGACGCGCCAGATGACGTCGCGCGCCTTGACGAAGCCGCCGTCGAGGAAGATCGCGCCCAGGACGGCTTCGATGGCGTCGGCGAGGATGTTCTCCTTGTCGCGGCCGCCATGCTCAGCCTCGCTTGGCGAGACGATGAGATGGGGGCCAAGATCGATCTCACGCGCAATCCGGGCACAGGCCTGTCCGCGCACGAGCTCGTTGTAGCGGCGCGCCATGTCGCCTTCGTTGGCGGTCGGATGGAGGGTATGCAACCGCTCGACGATCGCAAGGCCGAGCACGCGGTCGCCGATGAATTCGAGACGCTCGTTATCGGCGCGCTTGGCGTCGTTGCCGCGCACGCTCGAATGCGTCAGCGCGCGCTCCAGAAGAGGCTGCGATTTGAACTTATAGCCCAACGCCGTTTCGAGGACGCGGAATTTGCGCGGCCGCAGGATCATGGCGGCGCGATCACCGGACGAGATTGAAGAAGCGGCTCCAGCGGACGTCGAACGGCCACGTCCACGGCTTCCACAACCGGAAGGCTTCGGGTTCGTCGACGGCTGCCGAGAAGAAGATGATGTCAGCGCGCCCGATGAAGTTCTCGAGCGGCACATAGCCGACGCCGCCCTCGTCCTGCGGGACGCGGCTGTCCGTTGAGTTATCGCGATTGTCGCCCATCATGAAATAGTGTCCGGCCGGGACGATGTAAGGCTTGGTATTGTCCCAGGGGCCGTTCGGCAATCGGTCGAGGACCTTGTATTTGACGCCGTTGGGCAGCGTTTCTTCATAGACCGGGATCTTCGATGCTGCCCCGCCGTCTTCGCGCGTTTCGAACGTGCCGGCGCGGACGCGGGGCACCTCCTTGCCATTGATGAACACGACGCCAGCGCGCACGCTGATTTCATCGCCGGGTAGCCCGATCACGCGCTTGATGTAGTCGGTCTGATTGTCGCGAGGCAGCTTGAAGACGGCGACGTCGCCGCGCTTGGGCTCAGACGCCAGGATGCGGCCGGGGAATAGATTCAGACCGAGCGGGAACGAATAGCGGCTGTAACCGTAGGAGAGCTTCGACACGAAAAGGTAGTCGCCGACGAGCAGCGTCTCCTTCATGGAGCCGGACGGGATATTGAATGGCTGGTAGAAAAACACGCGAACGACCATGGCGATGGCGAGGGCCTGGACGATGACCACCAGGGTCTCCATCGCCCCGCCGGTGCTCTTGCTGCGTTTGGCGGTCAATGGATGATCCTTGTTGTGTGCGTCGCGGCTTATCGGTCAATCTTACCGCCGTTCAGCCGCCGCCGAGCCGAGCGTCGGGCACGCTATACCGAACTAAACTGCCCGGCGCAAACGGACGACGAATTTTGGCAGGGCCATTCAAACAATCCGACTCGTGCGGGTGCCGATGGCCTCGGCCAGACCGCGTATCAGGTCACCGGCCCGAATTTGCGGGCCGCGTCCATTACAGCGCGCATCTGCGCGATGGCCAATGGCAGGCCGACGAACAGCGCTTCCCCCATCAGGAAATGGCCGATGTTGAGTTCGACGACCTCTGGCAGGCGAGCGATGGGTCCAGCCGTCAGAAAGGTCAGACCGTGCCCCGCATGGGTTTCGAGGCCGAGGCCGTGGGCGTGGCGCGCCGCCAACGCGATGCGGGCCAGTTCGCGGGCGACGCCATCCGCATCGCCGTCGAGGGCCAGTTCGCAATAGCGGCCGGTATGCAGTTCGACGATGTCGGCGCCATGCGCCGCGCTGGCATCAAGGGCTGCGAGATCGGGCTCGACGAAGAGCGACACGCGGATGCCAGCGGCCTTCAGGGCTGAAACGTGGCCGGTGAGTGTTGCGCCCGCGCGGAAGACATCGAGCCCGCCCTCGGTGGTGCGTTCCTCGCGTCGCTCTGGGACAAGACAGCAGGCGTTGGGCTGTATCTTGAGCGCAATTGCGACCATCTCAGGCGTGGCTGCCATCTCGAAATTGAGCGGCTGCGTGATCTCGGCCTTGAGGCGGGCGATGTCGTCGTCGCGGATGTGGCGGCGGTCTTCCCGCAGATGGGCCGTGATGCCGTCGGCACCCGCTGCAATCGCCATGAGCGCTGCCCGCACCGGATCGGGATGCTGGCCGCCACGCGCATTGCGAACGGTGGCCACGTGGTCGATGTTGACGCCGAGCCGCAGCGGCGCGACGGAAGACACGCTCACCACAGCCGCCACATCGGTTGGCGTTGGATGGCAAACTGTGCGCGCGCGGCGTGGAGCAGGGTTGGTAAGCTACCCAGCGGCGCGCGGCCGTGTTGGACGCCCTCAACCATGCGCGCCACAATGCCATATGAAACCGCAGCCGACACGAGGCCGATCGGGATCGACCCGATGAGCATCGTGTAGACAATTGGCCATAGGCTATCGGCACTCGGGCGCAGCACCGACGCATTCGCAACGTCGGGGTGGCCGATCATGGCCGATCCGAGGGCGTAGGTCGCGCCCCAGATCAGGGGCCAACTTAGGGGATTGCCGACGAAGGTTGCCAGCATCGCGGCTGGGAGACTGCCGCGTAGCAATAGGGCGATGGCACCCGCCAAGACCATTTGCACGCCAATCAGCGGCGTTATGGAGGCAAAGACACCTGCCGCGCAGCCGATCGCAATCTTGTGGGGTGACGCTTTCACCCGAAATAGCCGCTTGATAACGTAGTGGGCGCTTCGGCTCCAGCTGACGCGAGGCCAAACGACAAGGCGCAGACGTTGGGCCAGGGTCGGTCGCGACCGGCTCTTGAATAGCATCGAGTGGGCCCCCGGCCCGGGATTCGTGAGAAGAGTTTCGGGTGATTTGTAACACATCGTGAACCGTGAATGAAGGATGCATTGGAGCCCAGAACCGCACGTGGGCGCCGACTGTGGTGCCACGGTGACGCATCCAGGGACGGGGGTCAGGGCTGGGTGCCCGGGATGGGCGTTGCGGTGGGCAATGGCGCGTGAGCGTCGAGCAGGGAAGCGGCCAACCGAATTTGACACGTGCGCCGTCATAAAAATCCGCTTTACATGGGGGGGTCTAATTCCTACATGCACGCGTTGTGAAACTGGCGGCTTCTGCAGGTTTGTGAGCAGCGCCTTTGGGTTTGGCCCGACGGGTGGAGGTCCCATGCGATGGACACATACGATTCTGCTGACGCGCTGATCCGCTCGCACAAGCCAGAGCGCCCGGTTCTGGGCGTGCGGCCGCACACGGCCGCCAAGGCCGCCCGGTGGTTCATCAAGAACTTTCCAGGCGACGTTGCGTATGCCTACAAGGCGAACAGCTCGGTGTTCCTGCTCGGCGCGCTCTATGGTGCTGGCATCCACCACTTTGATGTGGCCTCGCTTGCTGAACTCGAAGACGCGGTCACGATCCCCGGCGTTCATCTGCATTTCATGCACCCCGTGAAGTCGCGGCTTGCGATCCGCCGCGCCTATGAGCTGGGCGTGCGGCATTTCTCGCTCGACAGCGAAGACGAGCTGAAAAAAATACACGACGAAACCGGCGGTGCACGCGATCTTGCGCTGTTTGTCCGCGTCGCGGTGCCAGCCAAAAATGCGCGTGTGCCGCTCGAGCGAAAGTTCGGGATTGCGGGAGCCAAAGCTGCTCGCCGTCTTGTTAAAACGCGGCAGGTTGCGCACGAGTTGGGCATCTGCTTCCACGTGGGATCGCAGACGACCACGCCCGACAGCTACATCACGGCGCTCGCCGAGGTCCATAAGCTGATCGTCAAAGCTGGCGTGGTGGTCGATCGCCTTGACGTGGGCGGTGGGTTCCCGTCGAGCTATCCCGACAGCACGCCGGCACCGTTGATCACCTTCATCGATGCGATCAAAGCCGGGATCGAGACCTTGCCCGTGCGCGAAGATGTGATCCTCATGTGCGAACCCGGCCGTGCGCTCGTCGCCGAAGCCGAGAGCCTGATTGTGCGCGTCGATGCGCGCCGGGGTGATGATCTTTTCATCAACGATGGGGCCTACGGCACGCTCTATGACGCAGCACATTTGGGCTTCACGTTCCCGGTCCGGCTCGTTGGCCGTGATGCGGACGCGCACGAGCCACTCGTGCCGTACTCGTTCTACGGGCCGACGTGCGATTCGATCGACTACATGAAGGGTCCGTTCCCGCTGCCAGCTTCGATGCGCGAGGGCGACTACATCGAGATCGGCAATATCGGAGCCTATGGGCGCGCCATCGGTGGCAAGTTCAACGGCTACGGTAGCTATGAGGAGGTCATCTTGCGCGATGAGCCGATCCTCAGCGTGTATGGCGACGATACCACCCGCGTCGCACCCGTCGCGCGTGCCGGTGTCAGCGGCTGAACGCATTCGCGAGAGCTGCAAATTGGGCGACGGTCAGTTGCTCGGCGCGCTCCTGGGGATCGATGCCGACCTCGCGCAGGAGTAGTTCCGGTAGCGGCGTCAGGGTCTTGAGGCTTTGACGCAGCATCTTGCGCCGTTGACCGAACGCTGCGGCCGTGACACGGCCTAGCACGCCGGGTTTGCCAGCCGGGAAGGGTGCGTCGCGCGGCGAAAAATGGACAACCGCAGACGACACTTTCGGTGGGGGCGTAAAGGCACCCGGCGGCAGCGAGATGACAATGCGCGGCTCGGTGCGCCATTGGGCCAGAACTGAGAGCCGCCCATAGGCCTTGCTGCCCGGGACGGCGACGATGCGCTCGGCCACTTCCTTCTGAAACATCAACACCATGGCACCATACCAGGGCGGCCAGGGTTCGGTTTCGAGCCAGCCCGCCAGCAATAGACTTGCGACGCCGTAGGGCAGGTTGGCGGCAATGACGGCTTTCCCGGTGCGGCCCGCCGTGAGAGCAGACCAGTCGGCTGTGAGTGCGTCGCCCTCGGTGATGGAAAGCTGGCCTGGATAGCGAGCGGCGATTTCGGCGAGCGCTGGCAGACAGCGGGGATCGCGCTCGACGGCGACGACACGGGCTGCGCCTTCCATCAAGAGTGCGCGCGTTAGCCCCCCGGGGCCCGGCCCCACTTCGACGACCGTGCGACCGGTGAGGTCGCCGCAGGCACGTGCGATCTTACGTGTCAGGTTGAGATCGAGAATAAAATTCTGGCCGAGGCTTTTCTTGGCGTCGAGACCGTAGGTTGCGATCACGTCGCGGAGCGGGGGCAGGCCGTCCGGGCTTGCGCCGGTTGAGGGTTGCGGAGTGGTCGCTGGCTCAGTTTTCATGGATGGCGGTCATGGAATGAGGTCATGCGCTGTGGCCCTGGCGGTTGCCATGCGGTCAGCAAGCAGGATGGCTTCGATGAGGCTCGTGGGCGAGGCGCTGCCGCTGCCTGCTATGTCGAAGGCGGTGCCGTGGTCGGGCGATGTGCGCACAAAGGGGAGGCCCAGCGTGACGTTGACGCCTGAATCGAAAGCCAGCGTCTTGATCGGGATCAGGGCCTGATCATGGTACATTGCGATGGCTGCGTCATAGCGGGCGCGTGCGGCGGAATGGAACAACGTGTCGGCTGAATATGGGCCGGTGACGTCGAGGCCTAACGCCCGTAGGGTGGCGATGACTGGCGCGATGACGTCGCGGTCTTCGAGGCCGAGCGTGCCAGATTCGCCCGCATGAGGATTGAGCCCTGCCACCGCGATGCGGGGTCGTGGAATGCCGAAGTCCTGGATCAGGGCCCGATGGGTGATTAGGATCGTGTCGCGCAGGAGTGACGATGTGAGCGCGCCCGCCACATCAGCCAGCGGGATGTGGATGGTGGTTGGCACAACCCTGAGCTCGGCGGACGCCAGCATCATCACGGCGCGTGCGGGCATGCCTTGACCGTCCTGCCCGGCGAGATGGGCGAGATATTCCGTATGCCCGGGGAA
>JBBRKD010000104.1:0-6304 GCA_038218255.1 Hyphomicrobiales bacterium
AAGTTCCTCGGCTAGTTTTCCGTTTTGCGCAAGTTCAGCAATCATCGTTGTGAAGTGGGCACGCTCAATTGGTGCCATGAAGAACAATTCTTTGTTGCGGATCGAAATTTCAGTTGATTTTTCCTCATCAACTTTGCCTACAAATGCAGATAATGATTTCGCAATGGCTGTGGCTTTCGTGGCTTCAACGCCATGTTTTAGTAACTCGGTCCGAAACCATTCTCCAGACCGTGCCGTTCTTTCTCCAAGATGACCATTCAGTTTTGTCTTGAAATTGTCGCTCGTGCGGATCGCGCGCTTCAAGGCCTGCGAGGAAATGCGCAGGCGTTCGGCACCACCGAACTTGGCGGTCTTGGGCCGGCCGGTGTCGTCACGGTTGAGGTTGGACGGGGCATAGACGGTGAGCGCGTGGATTTGGATAAAGCGGTTCATGGTTGTGTCCTGATGGGAGTTCGATGGGGATAGGCTCAGGCTGAGGGCTGGTCGGGCGCAAAGGGGCCGGCACCGTGGTATTCGAAGGCAAAGCGCGTGCGGGCAAGGTCGCGGTGGTGTTCGGCAGTCCAGCTGAGCAGTTGGCGGGCGAGGTCGGCCACGTTGGCCGTGCCGCCGAGGATCGCCACGACACGGCGGAACGCGACCAGCAGGTCGTCAGGCTCGCGAGCCGAGACGAGCCGCTTGAACCGGAGGGGCGTAATCAGCGCGGTGGTTTCCTCGCCGCCGCGAGGTGAGCCGATGGCGCGGGCAATCAGGATAGTCTTCTCTGGATCCTTCTTCACATGCGCCAGCACGGCAGCGATCAGGGCCGCGCGGGGAAGGTCGCCCGTTGGGTCGCTGAACTTGAGCCTGCGGTACAGGTCGCCCGTTGCCGGCTCGGAGGCCGCTTCCATGACGTTGGACGCGCGTCTCAGCCGGGCGAGGGCTGCCCGGTCACCAGGGATCGAGCGGCCATTGACCTCGCGGGGGCGAAGTTGCTCCCACCAGCGTTTGGCAGCCAGAGCTTGATCGTCAAAAGGGCATTTGCTCATGCGGCTTTCTTGCCTTTTTTGACCTTGGTTTCGACCTCGGGCAGCGAGAGTTTTTCAAACAGTGGGGCCCCGCCTTTGCCGTGTCCCGCCAGCATGAGGCCGAGCATTTTGCGGCCCTCGATCACATGCTCGATGCGCGCGCTTTCGGCGTCGTGAATGGGCACGGTGTCGTCGAAGATCTCAAGTGCTGCACGGCGGAGGGGCGTGTGCCAGCTTTGCCCGGCGGCTTGCCGAAGTTCCCCGATGTCATCGATCAGACCAGGGCCTTTGTGGGCTTCAATTGCATCGGCAGCCGCCCGCAGTTTTGCGTAGAAATCCACTTCGGTATCAGCCCAGAAGCGGGATTTGACGGCACCGAGCACCGTGCTGTCGCGACCAGCCCTCCCGGCTTTATCCTTGCCGTAAAGACCGCGTTTCACCGACGAGACCAGTTGGCTTGCCACGTTATCGGCGGCTTCCACCCAGTTCCGGGCAAGCTGACTGATTTCAGCATCGCAGGCGTTGTCGCCGGTGATGATCAACGGCAGCAGGGCCTCGCCAAAGTCGAGTGTTGTCGCTTGCCCTGGCTTGAAAACGTAACCAGTCGCAAAAATTCGCAGGCGCTTTTTATCTTCAGCACTTAGGTCGCCAAGCCGACTTCGAAATTCCCTGACGGATTTTGCTGGCACGGCAAGGTCCGAGGACGTTGTAAAGTCCCCCCACTGACGGTAGCCAACTCGCGACGACCTGAGTTGAGAACTCCTGAACTGGTCTTGGGGCTTTGATTTCCAGGTAGGGGTAAGCGGATGCACACCCGCCCATGCTGAGTAGTCAATGCCGCCGGATTTCATCTCAAATGACTCGACAAAACTTGTGTCGCTCAACCCGAGAAAGTCACACGCTCGCCCATCGGTCTCTCTTGAGAAATTGAGCCTAATTCGACGAGGCATTCCAAAAAAGCATTGCGCCTTATGCACGCCTTTATGCTCAGGCGTTGTTATGCCTGCATCGGCTGCTGTTCGCGAAGCACGCATCCATGGAAAGGCATTCGCAATTTCACTAATTTCGACGTGAAAATCTTTGGGCACGTTAGCCCAAATAATTTCCCATAGTGTCGGTGCCACGCCGATGGCTGAAACGGGGAAGACAATTGTGGAGATCGGTCCCGGTCCGCGCAGCGCTGTGTACTGACCTGATCCTCCAGAAGGGGCGATGGATTGAAGTGTTAACAGCCCAATCGCGGATCCGGACCGCGACAACGTGTGGAACCGCTCTCGCTTTACGAAATGATCGCCGTTTTCCTTTATCGTGTTGTCGCCCGGGGAGTCACAGAATAGAGTTGAGCTTGGCCAATTTCGCCCCTCAAATGCATGATAATCCTGAAAAAACCGCGGCCCCTCACCGTCCAGCATCATTGCCGGTTCGAACGGCGCGAACGCTGCCTCCAGCTCTGTCGTTGATGGCGGGCGGCGATAGCGCGCATGCCAGTCGTCGTCGCTGACCGGGCCGCACGAAACGGCGAGCAGGCCGATGAGGAACTCGGTCAGACTGATGTCGCAATCGGGCCGCCCGGTCACGATGCGGATCATGGCCTGGCCCTCGTGTGGGCCGTCCGCCATAGGTTGTGAAATGTCGCACGGCCGCACAAACACCCGCTGCCCGCTCTCCAGGGCAACAGGGATCCATGCATGCCGCACAAGCGAAGTCCGCTCGGGCATGGGGATGTCCTTCGATGAAGGGCTCAATGAAATGGCTGATAGGAAAAGACGTGGTTGCCCAAAGACGAGTCGTATGGATCTAATGGCACAACGTCACGTCTTCGAGCAGTCCGAGTTTAAGGGAACGTGCCCGTCGCACACCGCCAGAGTGGGCCTTATCCCCAACATCTTTAATTGCTTGCCGACGCGGAAAATGCTTCGCGTGGGCGGGGAACGTCAGGCAGCGGTGATGCGCAAACCGGTGCGCTTGTCATAGTGCACCGCCTGGGCTTTGTCAGCCGCGTCGATGATGCGGCCCGTCCAGCCGTCACCAGTGGCGGTCAGCAGTAGCAACGGCTGCTCGCGCTCCCACGGCGACCACGAGGCCAGGGCCCGCTCGATCAGCGCGGCGGTGGCTTTGTCTGGCGGTGGAACGCCCTTCGCCTTGTTGCGGTTCAGGCTGACCTCGGACAGCGCCCATCGCCGCATCAGGCTCGCGTCCGAATGGGACGGCGCATAATACGGCACGATCACGCCGTCCTCGATCCGGCCGAGCCGGAACACCGTGACCTCCTGGCCAAGCCGCGTCGGCGTCACCGTATCAGGCGTCCAGATGTTACCAGCTCCCGCGTAGCTTTCGCCGAGCTTCAGCAGGTTTGCGTTGGCGAATGAACGCGCAGCCCCCATCTCGCCCTCAGCTTTCTTGGATTGCGCGTGCAATGCCTCCGGCACGTCATCCCATGACGCCGGGCCATAAACGGCCTCGACCAAGCCGCGCACACCGCCGGGCGTTGCGATATGGCCGGCGTCGAACAACGCCTTGGCGCTACGCCAGACAATGCCGTGGTGGCCGTAGACCGCAGCGGCGCGCTTCGACATCGCGCGATACCAATCCTTGTCGCCTACGGCTGCTGCCGGGTCGGGTGCAACCACCATCAATGTGGGGGTGGTGATTGGCCGTCCCGAACGCGTGGAATGCCGCCACAGCCGCCCGGCGCGCTGAATCATCAGATCGACCGGGGCCAGGTCCGTCACCATGGCGTCGACGTCGTAATCGAGGGATTGCTCGAGGATCTGAGTGCCGACTAGGACCAAGCCGACCCGCTGTTCCGCCGTGCCCTTGGGGCCAAGCGTGGTCCGCACCCGCTCCTCGATATCCAGCCGGTCGCCCATCGCGAAGCGGGCATGCAGCAGCACCGGGTCTAGTTCGCGCGCCTGCAGCAGGTGAACTGCTTCGATGGCATCGTCGACGGCGTTCCTGATCCAGGCCACGGCCGCCCCACGCTCGGCCACAGCCACGATATGATCAACCGCCTGGGCGGCCGTCGGCAGGCGCGTCACCTCTAACGTGCGCGCACGGTCCGTTCGCGAGGCGAGCGGCTCGCCGGTGGTCCCAGCAGACCAGGTGATTGTCAGGAGCGGATAGGATGCGTCGTCGGCGGCCTCACACTTCTCTCGCCCCAGTCCCCACGCAAACGCTGCGGCGAGCGCCTGCCGTTGCTTGGCGGGCAGCGTTGCCGACAAGACCAAGGCCGATCCGCCAAGCGCCGCCTGAAACTCCAACAGCGTTTCGATCTCGCGGCTCATATAGGCGTCGTAGGCGTGCGCCTCGTCGATGACGAGAACACGGTCGCTTAGGCCCCACAGCCGCAACGACTGATGGCGCGATGGCAGCACGCCCAGGATCGCCTGATCGATGGTGCCGACGCCCACGTGAGCCAAGAACGCCTTGCGCCGGTCATCGGCAATCCAGGCTGAACACGATGCACTCGATTGGTCCCCAGCCGCTTCGGCGCTGCTTTCATGGGAGGAAGCCGTGCTCGCCAAAAGTGACGCGGTGAACCCTTCATTCAGGTGGCGCTTGCCATGTGCGAGCACCAGCGACGGCACGGCCCCGGCATCGAAGATGCGGCGGTAGGCATCCCCCATGCGCTCAAACATCGCGTTCGCCGTTGCCATCGTGGGAAGAGCGAAGAACAAGCCGTCGGCGCGGCCAGCGGCCATCAACCGGGCGGCCAGCAGGATCGCAGCTTCCGTCTTGCCGCTGCCTGTCACATCCTCGATGATCGCCAGCATTGGGCCATCCGGCAACGGCATGTCCGCGACGTGGCGCTGCAGCGGACTGAACACGTCAATGCCAGGAAACAGCGCCTTGGCATCCAAGCCCGCAGATGGGATGGCGTCAATGCCCGCCGTTCGAACCGCAATTTCCGCTAACGTTTGTGCGACGGGCCAATAGTCGGCAAGCGGAAGCGTCGGGGGCGTATAGGGAAAACTTGCGCGATTGGAGCCGATCCAATCCGAGATGACCGTCAACCCGGCGATGGTCCACGACAGTGCGGCACGTTGCGGCTCGTGAGGTGCTGGCATGTTATGGAACGGTCCCAGGAGACAAGCGACATCGCTGCAGAAAGCGGTCGCGGCCGCCACTGAGTGGCTGTTCATGCCGGCGGGGAACGGATTGGCGAGGCCAACGGCTGGTTGGCCATGGTGGCCCGAAACCGAATGCCAGACAGCATCGAAAGCTTTATTCGACCAGCCGCTAAAGGCGTCGCCAAAGAGCGCCTTCAGCTCAAGCTTGTCGCGAAGCTCCGACCCGATGAGATCATGGCGGGCTCTGGTGTTGTTGCCAGCTTGCTTCCCCAATAGCTGTGTGGGCCATACGCCCGCCGCAGGCCAATTCGCCTCGCTCTTGGCCTGAAAGGCGGCTGAAAACTTGCCAATGTCGTGCAGCGCAATGAGAGCAACAATGGTCGCCCGCGCGTTGTTAGGTGATGTGCCTAACAGGCCTGCGATCGCACCGAGCTTGCGATGGTTCGTCCGCAGCAACACATCGGCGACCGCCGCCACATCCAGGCAATGATACGCGACGGGATGCCAGGACTTCCCGCCACCCTCGCAAGGTCGCGCCTTGCCCCAATACATCAGGTAACCGGAGAGCGTGCAATCTTGCGTACTCATACATGGTCCATCGTAAGGTCTTGTCTACAGCAGGCCGCAGCTTCGAGCGTTTGACCGAACATATTGCAAACGAGAGAAAAAAGCAGGTCGACGTTGATCTGGCGACGGTTAAGACGACAGCCACGGCGTTGCGGTGGTTTTTCAAGGGTAACGCTTAGTAGGACGGAGACGCGGGTTCGCTTCGTTTCAGTCGGCGGTCATTTGCTCGGGCAATGCAGCACTCGAGCGGGCCCAGAAGGCGTGCACACGGTCCGTAGCCACCCCACGTGCCGCGCGAGCGTGTTGTGCCCCGGCGGCCCCGAGGTGTGCCTGCGCCGGCCATCTGCGTAAGCTCGTCGAGGATGTCACCGCAACACTCGACTGTGTGCCCGCAATGCGGTGACAGTTATGTAAGAAGTCAGCGCCTTCCCGCTCCTCACACCACCCGGAACTTGGTCATGCCGCACGCGCGCGAAAAGTTATCTTGCGGAGCATGTGAAAAGATTTCATGTGCGTCGGCGCCTTCGCACTCCCTCTCGCGCGGCCGCGGCGGACCCGACCAAAGCGCATAGGTGCTGCTCAACAAATATCGCGCCCACCTGACCTCTCCCCTGAAGCGCCGCGTGTGTACGGACTGCAATAAGACATTCAACGCGACAACTG
>JBBRKD010000105.1:0-6236 GCA_038218255.1 Hyphomicrobiales bacterium
AGTGGCCGAGTCCTTCTCGCCGACCCGCAGCGAACGGCGCAGGCAGCCTTCATCGACTGTGCGCGGGCGAGTGGCTGGCGGGTATCGACGTCAATCCGACGGGTGCTCGACCTAAAACCGGCGACACCGGGTGCTGTGCGCGCCGTGACAATCCTTGAGCTATCGACCGCCTAACCCTCAATCGCCGCCACCACATCCCCCGCCACTACCACATCCCGAGCCACCACTGTCGCCGCCGCCCGAACTATCGCCCCCGCTCGACGACCCGCCCGAGTCGCCCAGATAGACCATGCACCCGCCCCCACAGCCAGACGAATTGGCAGTCTCGGTGCCGTTGCGGGGCTTCTTGCGCCGGTAGAACATCCGCGTGAGGATGAACGTGATAACCAGCCAGATGATGACCCCCCACACGATCAGGTCGGGCCGCGCAACCAGCAGCGGCGCCTGGAACAGGATCGCGAGATAGGCGAGCCCAAACGAAATCACCATCGCAAGCCGCCGCTTGCCGATCATCAGCAAGACAGCATGGATCACGAGCGCGAAGCAGAATGGGCCGACCAGCGCTTGCGTTTGCCGCGTTCCATCACCCCACGCGGCTAAGGCGCCGCCGACCGCCTGTGACCCGACAACGAACGGTACCGCTGCGGCTGCAGCCAGGATCGCCCAGGCGCGGGCCGCAGGCTTGGGGATGACCCAATGGTCAGCCGTATCGATGCGCTGGAAGCGGTCGTGGTCGGCAAAGCGCGCATGCGGCGCGGGCCAGATGTCGTCGGGCGGCGCGGTGCCGAAGTGAGCGTGATAGCTCGCGCGCGTGCGCCCATACCAGTCGGTAAACATGCGGGCCTGAGCGTCTCCGCCGAGCGTCGGGCCGTGATGGAGCGGGCGGCCCAAAACCTCGCCGCACAGGATGTCCCAATAGTTTCGCGTGTACACGAGATGGAGATGCCACGCCTGATCAACGGCGTCCGACGGCGTGACCGGATGGCCTGCGTTGGACGCGAGATACAAAAACCGCCGGTACTCTTCGATCACGCGCGCCGTATAGCCGCCGTCCCAGCGGTTTTCGCGCGCGAGCCGCCCCTCGAATGTCAGGGCTGCAGAGTCCGCCGTTGCGGCGGGGGTATTAAAGTCATGAGCTGCAATCGCCTGCCATGAACTTTCTTCGAGCCGGATGCTCGGTCCGTCTTTTTTCTCTATCATCTGTAATAGTCCTATCATAAAAGTAGTCTGCGTTCAATCAACTCGCAGCCATCGTCCTGAAGGCATCCTCAACGTGCGCAAATGTAACCTGCCCGTGTGACACGGCGGGTTCCCCATAAGACTGACATTCCCATGACCTTTGGCGTGGCCGCCTTTTACAAATTCGTCGCCATCGACGACTGCGATGCATTGAAAGCCCGCCTCGAAGCGCTCGGCATCGCCCAATCGATCTTCGGCACGGTGCTGATCGCGCCTGAAGGCGTGAACGGCACGATCGCCGCCGGTGCGCCTCGCCTCGCGGCATTTCTGCAAGACCTGTCGTTAGATCAACGCTTTGCCGACATCGATATCAAGTGGTCGACCTGTTCAGCACTGCCGTTCCGACGCCTCAAGATCAAGGTCAAGCCCGAGATCGTGACGATGGGCGCGCCAGAGGCAAAGCCCGCCGAACGCACGGGCACCAAGGTGTCGCCGCAGGCCTGGAACACGTTGTTGGCCGATCCTGATATTTTCCTGATCGACACCCGCAATTCGTTTGAAGTCGCGGTTGGGTCATTTCCAGCGGCAATCAATCCACAAACAAAAGCGTTCAGCGATTTTCCAACTTTTGCGCACGCCCAGCTCGATAGACTGAAACACGCGAAAGTCGCGATGTTTTGCACCGGCGGCATTCGCTGCGAGAAAGCCAGCGCCTATCTGTTGGATCTTGGCGTTCGAGACGTATTTCAACTCGATGGCGGTATTCTCAAATACCTCGAGGTCATCCCGCCCGATCAAAGCCTCTGGCAGGGCGAATGCGTGGTCTTCGATGAGCGCATCTCGGTCGACCATGGCGTTCGCAAGGGAACGTTGACGCTGTGCCCCGTGTGCGGGAACCCCGTCGCAGCACGAACCTGTTGCCTGATCGGCGCCGACGCATAAACGCGCTATCTGACGTCACCCATCAGGCGCTTGAGCCAGGGCGTTGCAAGGACAAGGGCGAGGCATGACACCACAGCAAGGGCTGCCAGCGTCGCAAAAAACGCCATCAACCGCGCAGGATCGTCAGTTGCAACGTCGGAGCCCAATAGCGCTGCGATCTTGCTTCCAAACGAGCCTGCGAGGAACCACAGGCCCAGAACCAACCCGACGATCCCCGGCGGAGCCAGACGTGTCATCGTCGCCAATCCAACCGGACTGAGGCACAGCTCGCCAACCGTCTGCAGAAAGAACAACCCGACGAGCCAAAGCGGACTGACGCGGCCCTCAACGGTCAGCATCGCCGCTGGAACCATCAACAGGTAACTCGCCGCAAGACAGGCGAGCCCGATCGAAAACTTCACCGGGCTTGAGGGTTGAGCGGGCCCCATCCATATCCACCCCCAGGCAAATAGCGGCGCGAGCAGGATGACGAACAACGGATTGAGCGCCTGATACCACGCCGACGGGAATGGGATGCCAAACACCGTGCTCTGCGTTGAGCGGTCGGCAAACAAAGCGAGCGCAAATCCCGCCTGTTCAAACAGCGCCCAGAACACCATGGCGGCGATGAAGAACACGAAGACGGCGGCGAGCTTCTGCCGGTCGAGATCGGCGCTGAACGCACACAAGCCGATTGCGCCAAGCGGCAGAACAACAAACAGCGCCCGCAGCCATTCAAAGCCTGGACGATCAGAGACAACGACGAGCCCCATCAGTACAGCCGTGGCAACGAGCACGGCGGCGGTTTTTGCGAGCGCAAACGTCGCGCCGGGCGGGGCTGCCCCAACCGCCGCAAACGCCTGCCCCTGGCGAAGGAACACGGCAAGGCCTGCGAGCATTCCAAAGCCCGCCGCTGCAAAGCCAAAGTGCCAACTGAGCGCGGGGTCGATACCGACCCACACGAGGAACGCTTTGAACGTAGCACTCTGAGCGAGGAAGCCGGTGACGAGCGGGGCGACGAACGCGCCAAGATTGATGCCGAAATAAAAGATCGAAAAGCCCGCATCCCGACGCGGATCGTCGGGAGCATAGAGCGCACCGACCATCGCGGAAATGTTGGGCTTCATGAGGCCTGAGCCAAGCGCGATGCAGACGAGCCCGAACAGGAAGGTTGCAATCGTCGGCACCGCGAGCGCGAAATGGCCAAGCGCGATGATCGAGCCGCCGATCAGCACCGCACGGCGCGCGCCCAGCCAATGGTCGGCGATATAGCCGCCCGGAATGGCCAGCATGTAGACCGCCATCGTGTAGTTGCCATAGATGCGCCCAGCTTCGGCGGTGCCAAGTCCAAGTCCGCCGTCTGTCAGCGGCGCGACCATGAACAGCGTGAGCAGCGCACGCATGCCGTAGTAGGAAAACCGCTCCCACAGCTCGGTGAAGAACAGTGGGCGCAAGGCCTGTGGATGGGTGAGGATTGCCGCACCGCCGCCGACAGAACCGGACGCTGACGCTGGCTGCACAGACGGTGGCATGCACGTGCCCTTCTTATCCACTGATGTCACCGTTCATGCGATGGAGTGTTGCAGACGCCTAGAGCTGCGTCATCCACCATTGGCGACCCGGCACGAGTTATGGCGGTGCCTGCGAGCGGTCCATTCGCACGACATTTTTTAATCGAAGCGCCAAATCATTAGGCAGAATAACCATTTGCGAAACAGTCACACGCGGGGCACGCTACACAAGTGCGCCGCAAAAAATCGGACTGTGCAGAACCACCATGAAGCACAAGCGATGAAGCGTCAGATGACAAAGGGGCGGCTCATGCTGTTGGAACGACCCAACCCGGTCAAAACCTTCATTCGGGTGACTGAAATCTGGGTCCCCAATGCGGATCGCTCAGCGCTCGAGTTCGGCGGCGGGCTTTATGGGCCGCTCTTGGACTTTAAGGCCGCAAGTCAAGCGACACGCTTTTTGTATGACGAGGGTTTGCCGGGCAAGGCGTGGGCGCAGCGCCATCCGATCGTACTCAAAGACCTCGAAAATTCGTATTTCAAGCGGGGGGCCGAGGCGACCGCCGTCGGATTGACCTGCGGTATCGCCCTTCCAATTTTTGCCGGGCCGACACTGCAAGCGGTCCTCGTGTTCTTTTGCGGCTCCGATGAGGAACACGTCGGCGCGATCGAGACTTGGAGCACTCAGTCCCGCTCGCCGAGTTTTATGGGCCTGATCGACGGCTACTATGGCACGGCTGAGCTGTTTGAATGGAAATCGCGCTCGACACAATTTGCTCGCGGCTTGGGTCTGCCAGGGCAGGTATGGCAATCGGGCATGCCTGTTGTCATGCCGAACCTGTTCCGCCCCGGGCAATTCCTCCGTTGGGAGCAGGCCCAGGAGGTTGGCGTTACGACGGGCCTCGGCATCCCCTACACCTACGACCCCAACCGGCCGTGGGTTGTGACGTTCCTCTCGGCCCGTGGGACGCCGATCGCGCGGCGCTTCGAGATCTGGGTTCCAGGTTCATCTCCCGACACGATGGTGTTCCACTCGGGAACCTGTGACAGCGTCCCAGATTTTGCCGAAAGCTACGCTGGAATGGCGCTCGCGGCAGGCGACGGGATCGTCGGACGGGTGGCAAAGACGGGTGCGCCTAACATCATCGAGACCAACGAGGGCGAGCCTGCGGTGACAAAGGCGTCATTGGCGCGCGCCGGGTTGTCGTCGGCGGTTGCGATGCCGATCCTGGACGATGATGGTCGGTCGAAAGCCGTTGTGGCATGGTATTTTTAATCAGCAGTGACGTCATGAGACGGCGCCATCGGCATGCCTTCCAACGGCATTGAGGCCGACATATCTGCCATCAATGCGGTCACTCAGCGCTAGCTGAGGAGGAGGGCGAGCCACGACGGTGGGGGGGCAGTTCCAGCTCGAAGGACGACTTTTCGCAGTTCGCCGTTGATTGCAGCCCAAAAAATAGGCAACAGTCCGCGCCAGCGAACAGCTTTTGGTCAGTTACGCTTCAAGCTCGGCGTCAACATCCACTAAGCCCATGAAAACATTGTGCTGCCGATGCTGGCACCTAACTTGCGCACAATATGCCCGTCACATGACTTCGCGGCACGTTGCTGCGCCCGGGGGAATTTTGAGGAGTTACGCACCATGAAAAGAAGACAAGTTTTGCAGGCAGGCCTGGTCGGGGTCGCAGCCGTCGCAGCACCCAATATCGCACGCGCCCAGACATCGTTCTCGTGGAAGATGACGAACGCTTACGGGCCGGGGGCGCCGTTCTATGTCCAGGGCCCAGGTAGCCCGACCGACTTCATCAAGATGGTCGATACCATGTCGGGGGGCCGACTGAAGATCCAACACTTTGCAGCCGGTGAGTTGATCCCCGCGCTCGAAGGCTTCGATGCGGTCTCCAAGGGGACCGTGGAAATGAACTGTGCCAACAGCTATTTCTGGTCTGGCAAGACGTTCGCAGCACAGTATTTTGCCGCCGTACCGTTCGGCATGAACGCCCTTGGAAATGCGGCATGGATGTACCATGGCGGCGGGCAGAAGCTGTGGGAAGAGGTGTATGAACCCTTCGGCATCCAGCCGTTCCCGATCGGCAATACGGGCGTGCAGATGACCGGCTGGTTCAAGAAACCGATCGAGAAGGTCGAGGACTTCAAGGGCTTGAAGATGCGCATCCCCGGCCTCGCTGGCAAGGTGTATGCAGCTCTCGGCGTCGACGTGAAATTGCTGCCAGCCGGTGAAATCTTCCCAGCCCTTGAGCGCGGCGTCATCGAGGCTGCCGAGTTTGTCGGCCCCTACCAGGACCGGCGGCTTGGCCTCCATAAAGCAGCCAAATTCTACCACACCACCGGCTGGCACGAGACCGCGACCATGACCGAGCTCGCGATCAACAAGAAGGCCTGGGAAAGCCTTCCTGCTGACCTGAAGGAGATCGTGAAGACGGCCGCCTCCGCCTGCATTACCTTGAGCCAGAGCTGGTGCGAGGCAACCAACGCCGAAGCCCTCGACGATCTGGTGAAAAACCACGGCGTCAAAGCGTCTCCTTTGCCGCCCGACGTTCTGGCCAAGCTCAAGGAAGTCACGCTTCAATCGCTGAATGATGCGGCGGCCAAGGACCCTGT
>JBBRKD010000106.1:0-6219 GCA_038218255.1 Hyphomicrobiales bacterium
CGGCCTCACCATTTTGGTAGTTCGGGGATCTGGGCCGGTGCCGAAACGTCCCTCACGAGACACTCAGCAACACCCCACCCGCGCTCTAACGAAGCGATCGTGCGCCGTCCGGTTGATCCGCGCCGGACGTGTCCTCTTTCCAGAGAACCTGCACACGATCCGGGCCAGCTGATGGGTTCCCGGATACCGCGTTAGAACCCTTTTTCCCCCGACAAACCCAGCTCGCGAACCGGTCCCCGATGGGAAAAAGGTAACCCAACCTTACGCGCGCTTTTCATGCCGGGGATAAGTCTATTGGCAACGCAACCCCCAGACGTCCTTGAGCTTCAAGTTGACAGTCATCGTCCCCCAACGGCTTAGTCTGCCCATGCAACCAGCCCCCACATCGACGCTTGATCCCCATGAGGTCGCCCAGTTCGCAGCCCTCGCTGAGGAGTGGTGGGACCCCAACGGGAAATTCAAGCCGCTTCATGAGCTTGGGCCCGCTCGCATCGGCTATCTGCGCGACGAGATCGTCCGCCACTTTGCCCGCGATGCAGCGGTAAAAACTGTCCCGCTGGCTGGTCTGCGCGTGATGGACGTAGGCTGCGGCGGCGGCCTCGTTGCTGAGCCGCTCACCCGCCTCGGCGCTCACGTCACCGGCATCGATCCCGGCGTCGAGACGATCGCGGCGGCTCGCGCCCACGCAACGTCCCAGGGCCTCGCCATCGACTATCGCGCGGCCCGCATCGAAGACATCGCAGCGGCGAGCGAAACCTTTGACGTCGTCACCTGCCTCGAAGTCGTCGAGCATATCCCAGACGTGAGCGCGTTCCTCACGGCGGCTGCCAAAACCGTCCGCCCCGGTGGCCTGCTCATCACGTCCACGATCAACCGCACGCTGAAATCGTATGCCCTGGCCATCGTCGGCGCCGAATATATTCTTCGCTGGCTCCCGCCTGGCACCCATGACTGGAACCGCTTCGTCACGCCCGACGAGATGGCGATTTATTTCAAGCGCGCAGGCCTCGCGCCGCCCCGCATCACCGGTCTCGTCCTCGATCCCCTCGCCAACCGCTGGTCACTGTCTCAGGACTCTGCCGTCAACTACTTCGCCGCCGCCACACAAAACTGATTGCCGCATCCGACGAGATGTGTTCTTGTTATGTCCACAGTTTGAAAACGTAGTTTGCGAGCGTCATGGGAGCAAGGGGTGGCCGAAACGTTAGAAAAGCGCGTCAGCGACCTGGAATACATCACCGCGCACCTACCGCAGGATCTCGATGCCCGCTTCGATGGCGTGAAGTTTCGGATCGGAGAAGTGCGGGATGTTTTGACGGCCCACGGCCGCAAGATCGAAGGCATGGACATGCGCCTCGGCGTGATGGACACGCGCATCGGGGCCGTCAATTCCGGGATGAACACGCTCAACCACGAGTTCGGCGAGCTGAAAACAACCGTCGGCCAGCTTAGCCAAACCGTCGGCCATCTCGAACAATCGGTCGTTCAGTTGAGGCAAACGTTAAACGAGCTAGACCAAACCGTAAATTCGCTGAGCCAAACCGTAAACGCGCTGAGCCCGGCCGTCGGCCGCTTGGAGCGGGACATGGGCGACGTCAAAACGCTCCTAACCACGATCCTTGCCCGGCTTGATCGCGCTTGATCTCGCAGCCTCACCAGTCGATCCGCGTTCCATCGTAAGCGAGGAACGCTCCTGTCGCCTCTGCCGTCGCCATCACCTGAAGCAACCGCGCCGCTGCATCGTCTGGCGTGAACACCTCATGCGTCGCCTGGAACGGCGCTGACAGCCTCGTGGCAACCGTGCCCGGATGCAGCGCGAGCAACCTTGCATCCGGTCGCCCCCGCGCAACCTCGATGCTCGCCGTTCTGATCAACTGATTGAGGGCCGCTTTCGATGCCCGATAGCTATACCACCCGCCGAGCCGGTTATCACCGATCGACCCGACCCGCGCCGACAGCGTGGCGAGCACGCTCCGTCCCGACTTGGGCAACAGAGGCGCAAAATGCTTGATCACGAGCGCAGGCCCGATCGCATTGATTGCGTAACTCTCGGCCATCTGCCGGGCATCCAGCGCCCGCAGCGCCTTTTCCGGCGTCAACGTCGCCGTCTGCAACTGGCCCACCGCCGTCACCACGAGATGGTAGGGCCCGCCGTCCGCAAGCACTGCTGCAGCCTCTGCAATCGTGGCCTCGTCGCGCAGATCGACCCCGGGCCGCGACAGCCCCACAACCCGCCCGCATCGCGGATGCGCCTCAAGCGCACGCACCAATCCGCCGCCAATGCCCCCGCTCGCCCCCACCACCACAGCCCAAAAGCCCTCGGGAAACACACTCAAGTCCATCGTTCAAAATCCTTACAAAGCGGGTCCAGGGATAAAGCCCCTTGCGGTGGAAGTATGAGGGGCGAGCAGCCCCTCGTTGGCAGCTGTCGGCTGATCTCTCAGCACACAACCGACGTTCCCCACCCATGACCTTACGCCCCGTCCACATCGTCTGGTTCAAGCGCGACCTGCGCATCACCGACCACGCGCCGCTTGCCGAGGCCGCACGCGCGGGCGCAGTGCTGCCGTTATACGTCGTCGAGCCCGCGCTCTGGCAGCAGGCAGACGCCAGCGCGCGCCAATATGCCTTCCTCACCGAGTGCCTGGCGACACTCGACCACGACCTCACCCGCCTCGGCCAGCCGCTCGTTGTCCGCACCGGCGAGATGACCCAGGTCCTCGAGGCTCTGGCCCAACACCACGACATCGCAAGCCTCTGGTCGCACGAGGAAACCGGCAACGGTTGGACGTACGCGCGCGACAAAGCCGTTGCCCGCTGGTGCCGCGCGCGACGCATCCCGTGGACGCAGCGCCCGCAAACCGGCGTGATCCGCACGCTCGCCTCCCGCAACGGCTGGGCCGCGAAGTGGGATGCGCTGATGGCGCAACCGGTCCACCAGCCGCCGCGCGCACTTCCCTCGCTCGCGATCCCCTCCGAGCCGCATCTGCAACCAAATGACCTCGGCCTCGCACAAGATCCGTGCCCCGGCCGCCAGCGCGGCGGGCGCGCTGCAGCCATCCGCACCCTCGAGAGCTTCCTCGACACCCGCGGACGCAACTACCGCTTCGAGATGTCGAGCCCGCTCACGGCAACCCGCAGCTGCTCCAGGCTGTCGCCCCACTTGGCGTTCGGCACGCTGTCGATGCGCGAAATCGCCCACGCCACCCGCGCCCGCTATCACGATCTAACGCTCGCAGCCCGCGACCCCGATGCCGACACCTGGAAAAAATCGCTCATCTCGTTCACCGGCCGCCTCCACTGGCACTGCCATTTCATCCAAAAGCTCGAGAGCGAACCCGAACTCGAATGGCGCAACCTGCACCGCGCCTACGACGGCCTGCGCCCCGACGCGCCTGACGCGGCCCGCTTGCACGCCTACGTCACCGGCTCAACCGGCTTCCCCTTCGTCGATGCCTGCTTGCGAGCACTCGATTCCACCGGCTGGATCAACTTCCGCATGCGCGCCATGCTCGTTTCATTCGCCAGCTATCAGCTTTGGCTGCCTTGGCGCGATACGGGCCTCCATCTCGCGCGTCAGTTCACCGACTACGAGCCGGGCATCCACTGGCCGCAGGTTCAGATGCAATCGGGCACCACGGGCATCAACACCGTGCGCATGTATAACCCCGTGAAGCAGGGCTACGATCAGGACCCGGCCGGCGCGTTCGTCCGGCGCTGGGTGCCGGAATTGGCAGACCTGCCCGACCACGCGATCCACGAACCGTGGCGCTTCCCCGAACTGGCAACACTCACGAGCGCGAATTACCCAGCCCGCATCGTCGATCATGTCGAAGCTGCAAAGGAGGCCCGCGTCAAAGTCTGGAGTGTGCGGGCGTCAAAGCCCTATCGTGAGGCCGCCGACGCGATTCAGAGCCAACACGGCAGCCGCAAAAGCGGCCTGCGCCAACCCTCCGACCGCAAACGCAAACCCAAAGCCGCTAAGCCCCCCACCTCCCAACTCGACTTCGACCTGTGACCGCCATTCTCATCGTCATCCAGGCTTTGGCCGAGACCCAAGCACCGATCCAACGAGCCGCCATATGACCCGAGGCAAAGGCAAACCCGAAAAGAAACCGGCAAAGGCAAACCTGCCGACCAAACTCTGCGCCACCTGCGGCCGCCCGTTCACCTGGCGCAAGAAATGGGAACGCGTCTGGGACACCGTCAAATACTGCTCCGACCGCTGCCGCGACGGACGGGCGTAGTATGCCCCACGCCGTGGGCGGTGCCGAGTGCCGTCGCGCCAACTCGACATCCCTCTTACCCCAACTCCCCCAAAAACTGCTCCGCGCTCGCAACCGTCTCCGCCCGCGCGTCGGCCGCCATCTTGTCCCACGTGGCATACACCGTCCGCAGCCGCTGATTGCCGCCAAGCTTATCCCGGTTGCGATCCAGAAAATGCCAATACAGCGCATTGAACGGGCACGCCTTTGCGCCCACGCGGATTTTCACGTCATATGCGCAGCCTTTGCAGTAATCGCTCATTTTGTTGATGTAGTTGCCGCCCGCCGCATAGGGTTTTGATCCGAGAATACCCCCGTCCGCGAATTGGCTCATGCCAATCACATTGGGCATCTCCACCCACTCGTACGCGTCCGCATAAACCGCCAGATACCATTCGTGCACCGCATGGGGATCGACGCCCGCGAGCATCGCAAAATTCCCCGTCACCATCAGCCGCTGAATGTGGTGCGCGTACGCTTCCTCGATTGTCTGCCCGATGGCAGCCTTCAGGCACGCCATCTTGGTATCGCCAGTCCAATAAAAATCTGGCAGCGGGCGCTTAGCGTCAAAATAATTCAACCCCGCATACTCTGGCATCTTCAGCCAATAAATACCGCGCACATATTCCCGCCAGCCGATGATCTGCCGAATGAACCCTTCAACCGCGTTGACCGGCGCGCGCCCCGCCCGGTATTCAGCCTCGGCGGCTGAACAAATCTCAGCTGGATCAAGCAGCCCCGCATTCAGATATTGCGCGAGTACAGAGTGATAGAGAAACGGCTGGCCTGACAGCATCGCATCCTGGAAATCGCCAAAGCGCGGCAACGCCACCTGAATAAAATGATCGAGCGCACGCCGTGCATCCGCCCGCGTCACCGCATACCAAAACGGCTCCAAATCGCCGATATGATTGCCAAACCGCGACGCCACCAGCGCCAAAACCTCCTGAGTGTCGGCATCAGGCTTTACCCGCACGACATCGGGCATGAACAGATCGTCTTTCGCGGGCTTGCGGTTTTCCGCGTCGTAATTCCATTGCCCGCCCGCTGGCGTGCCGTCAGCCTCCATGAGATACCCGGTCGACCGCCGCACCTCATGATAGAAATGCTCCATGCGCAAAACCTTGCGCCCCTGCGCCCACGCCGCAAACTGCACCTTCGACCAGAAGAACCGCGCATCAGGCCTGATCTCCACCGGCAGCCCAAATGCCTCCGCCCATGTTTCCTGCATAGCCAGGACGCGATATTCGGCAGCCTCTGTTGCAACGATGAGCTTGGGTCGGTGCCGCCCAATCGCGCGCTCCACTTCCCCCGTGAAGCTGCCGGTGTTGCCCTCCCCGTCGAGCGTCACATAGTCGACGGCCCACCCGGCAGCGCGCAAATCGGCCGCAAAGTGCCGCATCGCCGACAGCACAAACGCGATCTTCTTCTTGTGATGGCGCACGTACGTGGTCTCGTCCCACACCTCGGCCATCATCACGATGGTCGTCGCCCGGTCTTGGCCGTCCAATGATGAGATCGCAGGCGAGAGCTGATCACCCAGGATCAGAACCAGCGTCTTTTGCGGTTTTGCGGCGGCTTTGCTCTTGTTCATGCGCTGGATACAGCCACATGGCCGCATCAGACCACCTGTCAGACCGCCCCGTCAGCTCAACCTCAGAAACGACGCCATCACCAGGCACGGCACCACGATCAGCGTGAGCGGGATGCGCAGGCCCGAATACCACGGCGGCGCCACGCCAAGCCGCGCCGCGCGCAGGTCGTAGACCAGCAACAGTGTGAACGCGAATGCCATCGCTTGCAGGGCAACCGTGATCGGCAAAAACGCCATCGCAAACCATCCAAACAAGGCTGGGATCACGCTCACCACATAGCTCCAGCCCGCATCCCCCGTCCGCGCACGCCCTGCCATCGCCAGCCCCCAATGCACCGCGCCCATGAATGACAAGATCAC
>JBBRKD010000107.1:0-6166 GCA_038218255.1 Hyphomicrobiales bacterium
AAGATAAGCGACTTGCAGCGGAGGCCGAAGCCAAGAAGGTGGCCGAGGCGCAGCGTCTTGCGGATGTGCAGCGCAAAGCTGACGACGATAAGAAACTAGCGCAAGCGTCGGCTGCGGCTTCAGCTGCTGCGGCCGCGGCCCAGCGCGTGGTGCCAGCGGTCGCGCAGGCTTCGACCCAGACGGCGCTGCTGGCACCACAACCGGGACCAGCGGCTGCGAACTCACCGGCCCCAACGGGTGCGTGCGACGCGGCAAAAGTTACGACCACCGAGCTGCCCGGGGGGCGCCTTCAGCTCGATATCGAGAGCGCATGCCGCAAGGGGCAATCCTTGACGGTTCAATACGGCCGGTATTCGGTCAGCCGAAAGCTCGACGGGGCGGGAAAAGCGCGCACGATCGTCGACCTGTTCCTCGGCAAGACAGGCGCTGCGACGCTTGGATATGCGGATGCGAGTACGCAGTCCGTGCCGCTCGTCTCAAAGGAAGCGCAAGAGTTTTCGAAGGTTGCCGTCATCTGGGAAGCACCCGTCGATCTCGATTTGCATGCGAGCGAAAATGGTGCGGGGCTTGGGCAGCCCGGCCATGTGTGGCAGGGAAACGCTGCGACCGCGGAGGCTGCAAAGGCATTAGCGGCCGAAACGGGGCGAGGGGCTGGGTTCATGTCGAGCCTTGCGACGGGAACGACCGAAGGGGTCAACATCGAGGTTTACACCTATTTCCACTCCCCCGATCAGGACAGCGGGGCGGTCCCGATGACCATCGACTATGTGACGCGAGGGGCTAAACCGACGGGTGCCATGTGTGGACAGGGACCGCTTGCGGAGGTTCCGTTCGACGTGGTCATTCTTGATCACAAGGGGCGGGTGCAGCAGGAAAGTGGCGCTATTCCATCGGCGAAGTGTGGCGAGCCGATCGCCGCCAGCGCGCGGTATCTGCGCGAGGCGGTGCCGGATTTGCGGTTCCGCCGCTGAGCGTTTGTGTTTGTGTCTGGGGCTGAGTGAGCAATCGAGTGTCGAGTGGGAGTTGGACGATGTCGGGACGGATGAGGGACCTTCAGGCTTTCGTGCTTGGAGCCAGTGTCATGGTGGGGACGGCAGGGGCAGCTGGCGCGGCTGAGGTCACGCTGAAGATGAAGGGTGGGGATTTCTCGGTAACGGGTGATCTTGTGGCCTACGACGGCGGCAAATACACGATCCAGTCGAAGTCGTTTGGTTCCATGACGCTCGACGGGCTGCGCTTTGAGTGCGAAGGGGGCGGATGTCCCAAGGCTGGTGGAGCGATCGTCCCCGCACAGGTGGCGGCTCTCAACCGTGGTGCGCAGGGGACGACGGGCAAGATCTCTGTCACTGGATCAAATACGATCGGCAATCAGCTGATGCCGGCGCTTATCCAAGCGTACGCGCAGACGATCGGTGCAAAAGCCACGAAAGTCGTCGGCGACAATCCGCTCGATGTGCAGTTCAAGATCGCAGATGCCAAGGGCCGGGAAACTGGCCTCATCGAGTTGCATCGCCACGGCTCGACGACGGCATTCGCGGGCTTTGAAAAGAAGACCGTGGACATTGGCATGTCGTCTCGCCCGGTGAAGCCTGAAGAGGCTGCGAAACTCGCAGCCCTTGGCCTCGGCGACATGCGGGCCCCGTCGAACGAACATGTCATTGGCCTGGATGGGCTACTCATTCTCGTTTCAGCCAGCAATTCTGCCGTATCGCTGTCGCTCGACACCATTGCAAAGGTGTTTGCCGGGGTCATCAAAGATTGGTCGGAACTTGGGTTGCCCGCAGGGCCGATCCAGGTCTATTCGCCCGAGGTCGAGTCAGGCACTGGCGAGACGTTTGAAACACTCGTGATGAAGCCGCGAAATCTCAAGATGACCGACGACGCTAAACGGACGGAAAACTACGCCGAGCTTTCTGACCAAGTGGCGACTGATCCTAACGGCATCGGCATTGCGGGTATTGCGTATCAACGAAATGCAAAAGCGTTGAACATTGAAACGTCATGTGGACTGATTTCGCGACCCTCCGCGTTTGTGATGAAAACGGAAGAGTATCCGCTGACGCGGCGCCTCTTTCTGTATTCTGCAGGCGATCCGCGCGAGCCACTCGCCAAGGGGCTCCTCAATTTCGCGTTATCGGCTGCGGCTCAGCCGGTCATCCGGCAAAATGATTTCATCGATCAGGCACCCGAACCACTTAACTTCCAAGCCCAAACAACGCGCATCGCCTACGCGCTTAACGCGCCAGGACCCGATTTCGATCTCGCTCTGATGAAAACACTCATCAGCGATTTCAAACCGGCAAACCGGCTCACGACTACCTTCCGATTTGAGTCGGCGACGTTTGCACTCGATACGAAGGCGTCAGCCGACGTTGGCCGCTTGCGGACGTTGCTTGAGCAACCCGAATACGCTGGAAAGACCGTGATACTTGCGGGATTTGCTGATGGCGTCGGCCGGTTCGACAACAACTTGACGCTATCGCAACGGCGCGCGCAGGCGGTTCTAGCCGCGCTGCAGAGGGCTGGCACCAAGCCACTGCAGGTCTCACTTGTCACCAAAGCGTACAGCCAGTTGGCGCCTGTTGCCTGCAATGACACACTGGAAGCGCGCAGGTTCAACCGGCGCGTCGAAATCTGGATCAAATAAAAGCCGCGTCCCAGGCAGCGGCGTCTCCGGTGGTCACCCCAACCGCGCAAGTCGTTCAGACGGTTTGGCCCGACCCGAGGCCAGATCGACTCAATTCTCGTTGGCTGCCATCGTTTAGGCACGCTCGCGACCGACTGGTGTCATGCGCAAGACGCGCGGCGGAAACCGTGCCTCAGGAGTTCAACCATGGTGCCAAAGACGGCTATATTCTTTAAGCTGATATTCAGTGTGCTGTTGCTTACTCCCTTGCTGCCCCCAGGGGCTCAGGCCGAATGGACGCCGACCAAGACTGTGCAATTCATCGTGATGGCCGGCAAAGGCGGCGGGGCTGACAAGGCGACGCGATTTCTGGTTGAGACGATTGCGAAAGCGAAGTTGGCACCGGTGGCGTTCGAAATTGTCAACATGCCCGGCGGATCGGGCGGTGACGCACTGTCAGCCCTCAGCCAACGCACCGGGGACGGGCATGTGTTGCTGTTCACGCTGAATAGCTTCTATACGGCCCCGATTGATCATCCAGAAATCAAGGTTGACGTCACTCAGTTCGCGCCGGTCGCGCGCATGGCAGAAGATGTGTTTTTGTTATGGGTGAACGCGCAACGCGCCGACATCGAAACCATGGATGATTTCGTCAAAGCCGCACGCCTAAAAGGCAAAGGCTGGATCATGGCCGGAACGGGACTGGGCGCAGAAGATAATCTGCTGACGGACTTTCTCAACGCCCAGTACGGGCTCGACATGACGTATCAGGACAAGGGCGGCGGCGGCGACGTGGCCAAGGAACTCGCCGAGAAACGCGCGGATTCGACGGTGAACAATCCCTCCGAGCAGAATGAGTTCTTCCCCAAAGGTATCACGAAGCCCCTCCTCGCGTTTACGCCGCTCCGGTTGCCGGCCTACGCCAACAAGCCGACGCTGCGGGAGACGGGCATGGATTTTACGTACTTCATGCAGCGCTCCGTTGTGGGCGCTGGCGGATTGAGCGCGGACCAGTTTCAGTATTGGTCGAACCTGTTTCGCCAATTGTTTGAAAGCCAAGCCTGGACCGACTATCGCAAGGCCAATAGCTTGAAAGGCGATTTTCTCACCGGGCCGCAATTGACAGCCTATTGGCAGACCGAGCGTGAGAAGCATATCCGCTGGAAAACGGCGCTCGAGCTGATGAAGCCGTGACATCCCATATTCGGCAGCCGGCGGCATGGCAACAGTGGGCATTTGTTCGCTGACTGGTCTGCATCGCAAAACCGCTTCACACTGATTGACGCGGCATTGAGAGCGTTGGCTTCAGTCGCAGATAGCTGGGCGTCGGGTCAGTGAACCCGCTCACGGGGCGGGGAAAAGCTCTCTTGATCGACCCATAAGCCAATAGGTCAACAAGCCCTGGTATTCCCTGGCGACGAGGTCGAGCCGACGCAGGCCCTCCAGCGGGCCATGAGACAGGGCCAAAGCATACGGCCAACCCCGCGTGCGATAGTCGACGGGCCACGCTTCGACGGGAAAGCCTGCGGCGCGGAACACCCCAACGGCGCGCGGCATGTGCCAAGCCGACGTCACGAGCAGCCAGCGTTCCCCAGGCGTTGGGGCAATAAGTGCGCGCGTCAGAACCGCGTTTTCCCAGGTCGACCGAGAGCGATCCTCGATCGTGAGGCGGCGTTGATCAATACCCATCGCAACAAGCATCTCGCGAACGGCCTCGCCTTCGGTTTTGCCCTCGGGAAACAGCGCGCCCGACCCACCGCTGAACACGACGCGGGCAGATGGCAGGTGGATCGCAAGCGCCACCGCTTCGGTGATCCTTTCGGCAGCTTCGTTCAGGGCATGGACATGGCGCGCGGACGCCATCGACGCATCCTCACCGCCGCCGAGGATCAGGATGCCGGTGACGGGGGCTGCGTCCAACACCGCGCGGGGGAAGCGATTTTCCAATGGGAGGGTTAGCAGGTTGGGGAGCGGCGACGCGCTGGCTGCCCCGATGATGAGGACGACGGCAAGGGCACGGCGAGCCAGGACGATGCGGCCGTAGGCTAGCGCCAGCGCCGCGATGATCGCCGACAGGCCAACGATCGTTGATGGTTGGATGATAGCGCCGATGATCTTGGCTGCGACGAAGAACATCAGCGATCCGTTATCCCGCTCAGGGACACGCACGCGGGCGCACTCATCAAGCGCAGGGGAAGTGGTGCCCAAGGCCGGAATTGAACCAGCGACACTGCGATTTTCAATCGCATGCTCTACCAACTGAGCTACTTGGGCTGACCGTGCTGGACTGACCCTGCGACACGGCGAGCGCTTCGTATAGTGGGGGCTGTCAGGACTGTCCAGCGTCGTGTTCGCCGCTCGGTTTGCCACGTGGCAGGCCTTTATGACGGCGGGGTTTGTTGACGGCACTGTGGACGCTGTGCCGCTTTGAATGACGGTGGCTTAACTTGTCTTCACCTGTGCAACACCTTAGCGCTTCTTGACGTATGCACCTGTGCAGGTTGCAAGCGGAAAGGCACACGATGTTTCAGGACGCGCATCTCTATCTCGGCGTCGGGCTTGCGGGGCTCGTGAGTTTTTTATCGCCGTGCGTGCTGCCACTGGTGCCGCCGTATCTCGTTTATCTGAGCGGCACGTCGATCGAACAGATGAACGACGAGGACGGCCTGCCCAACGACGTGTGGCTACGGGTCATTGCGGCATCGGTGTTCTTTGTCATGGGGTTCACAACGGTGTTCGTGGCGCTCGGCGCTGGAGCCTCGGCTTTTGGGCAGCTCATCGGGCAATACAAGACCGAGCTCGCCATGGCGGCTGGCGGCGTCATCATCTTGTTTGGGCTGCATTTTCTTGGCTGGCTGAAAATTCCGCTGCTGTATAAGGAGGCGCGTTATCACGCTAAGCACGATTCGACGACGTCGTTGCTCGGGGCCTATTTGATCGGGCTTGCGTTTGCGTTTGGGTGGACGCCGTGCGTCGGGCCGATCCTGGCGACGGTGCTGGCGGTTGCGACCCGGGAAGACAGTCTCGTGGCCGGCGTCAAGCTGTTGCTTGCCTATTCGCTGGGGCTCGGCATCCCATTTATTCTGGCAGCGGTGGCGATCCGGCCGTTTTTGGGTTTCATGCAGCGGTTCCGGCGGCATCTGGGGCGGGTTGAAAAAGCAATGGGCGCGATGCTCGTCGTCACGGGGCTGTTGTTTGTCACGGGCTCGATGAACAGCCTTGGGAACTGGATGCTGGAGACATTTCCAGGTTTGGCGCGGGTGGAAGAGAGCTTCACGCCGAAATCGCTGCAGGGCGAAATTATCAAGAAGTCGGGGCAGCCATGAGCGGTACGGCGATTGCGCTGACGATTGCGGGGTCGGACAGCTCGGGCGGGGCTGGCATCCAGGCCGATCTCAAGACGTTCAGCGCGTTCGGCGTTTATGGCGCGAGCGTGATCACGGCGTTGACGGCGCAGAACACGCATGGCGTGACGGGCGTGTTAGCTACGCCCTCGGCCATGATCACGGCGCAGCTGGACGCGGTCGCGGGCGATCTGCG
>JBBRKD010000108.1:0-6162 GCA_038218255.1 Hyphomicrobiales bacterium
CGCGATCAATGCCGCAGTAAAGTCATCGAAGGCATACGCTGCATCGAGCACTTTGACGCTCATCGTGGCAGCTGACAACGCCGCTGTCAGTGCATCACTGGCATGGCGGATGAGGTTTCCGCCATCTCTCCCGTCCTCGATCCACGAGCTATCAGGGAAAACGTTATCGAGGAAGTCGTCGTCCATTCTGGTTACCTATTTTCGCGGCGATGCGCAAGCGTCCCATCCAAATGGCGAAGCCAAGCCCGACAACCGCGGTGCCTATGGCCTCCTGGGCCAGGAAATGATCACTGCGCTCACGCACCTGCAGCACGTCCGTGACAAGCACGTGGTCTACGTCGCGATCTTGTAAGAGAAGACTGACGACTTCAACCGTCGCTTCTACCAGCTGCAGCTCGAGGGCAGCAAGACCGCGCTTGAGTTGCCGGGCGTGCTCGACGAGGTCGTGACCCTGGCGATTCTGAAGGCCGACGACGGCACCAGCTACCGGGGATTTGTGACCCAAGCCGACAACCCGTTCGGCTACCCGTCCAAGGACCGCAGCGGCCGGCTGGACCCGATCGAAGAACCCCATCTCGGAAAACTCATCGCCAAGTGCCTGGGCCAGGACACCGCGGCGCAGCAGCAACAACCAACACAGAAAGCATCGACATGAACCCCAACGCCACAACCCATACGCAGAACAACTGGAACGATTTCAACGACGCCGAAGCGCAGCAAGGCGCCTTCGACTTGATTACGAAGGGCACCGTCGTCCCATTGCGCATGACGATCAAACCCGGTGGCCATGACGACCACAGCCAGGGCTAGACGGGACGCTACGCAACGCAGTCACACGACACCGGTGCTGTCTACCTGGCCTGCGAGTTTGTGGTGACCGCTGGACCATTTGCCAAACGCAAGATGTGGTCGAACATCGGCTTGCTGTCACAGAAGGGCCCGATCTGGGGCCAGATGGGCCGCAGCTTCATCCGTGCCGTACTCAATAGCGCGCGTCGGATCCGTCATAGTGTTCAGAATGCTGCTCTACCTGCTGCGGTTCCGTTGCGCTCGTCATCACGATGGGCACCTTGGCATGCTGCGGCGCAGACCGGACAAGCTCTGCCATTTGTCCGCCGTTCATGAGCGGCATCATGTAGTCGGTGACGATCAAGTCGGGACGTATCCGGTCGAGCTGAGCCAGGGCATCTTTGCCGTTGACGGCCAGCGCGACCTCAAACCCCTCAAGGGTGAAGCGACGCACCAGTGAAGTTTTCGACTCTCACGTTGCGCAATCGCACGGATCGGCCACGCCGGATGTCGGTCACGGGCTACGTCGAGTGGGTACTCGGCGACGAGCGTGCAAAAAACTTGATGCACGTGGTCACCGAGTTTGACGCTGAAAGCGGCACCGTATTGGCGCGTAACGGCTATAACACCGACTTCGCCGAACGCACCGCGTTCTTCGCCGTCGACGGCGGGGCCGACAGCGTCTGTGCGGATCGTGGCGATTTCTTCGGCACCAGCGGCCCGCCGGCGGCGCCTGCCGCCTTGGCCGAGGCGCAATTGTCCGGCCGCGTGGGCGCGGCCCTCGACCCCTGCGGCGCATTGCGAATCGGCTTTGTCCTGGGCGCGGGCGAAGAGCGCGAGGTCGTCTTCAGGCTAGGCGCCGGAAAGACACTAGAAGAGGCACGCGAGCTGATCCTCAGCAGCGTCGGTCAGGCCACGCCCTTGCTCGATGCGGTGAACGCCCACTGGCGTAGCACCCTCAGCGCCATTCGGATCCACACGCCCGATGCCGGTGCCGACGCGTTGGCCAACGGCTGGCTGCTCTACCAGGTCATCAGCTCGCGCCTGTGAGGCCGCACGGCGTTCTATCAATCAAGCGGCGCCTACGGTTTTCGGGATCAGCTGCAGGACGTGATGGCGCTCGTCCATGCGGCGCCAGAATTGGTGCGCGAGCATCTGCTGCGCTGCGCGTCCCGCCAGTTCGAAGAGGGCGATGTGCAGCACTGGGGGCATCCGCCTTTGGGCAAGGGCGTTCGCACGCGCTGCTCGGACGACTACCTCTGGCTGCCGTTCGCCACCGCCCGTTATGTCGAAGTCACCGGCGATGCCGGCGTCCTGGACCAAATCTGTCCGTTCCTGCAAGGTCCTGCGCTCGCCGACGGCGAAGCCTCGAACTATGCACAGCCAGCCGTGTCGACGCAGTCGGCGACTCTCTACGAGCATTGCAGCCGAGCGCTCCTGCACGCCGTCGCTACGGTGCGCACGGCTTGCCTCTAATGGGAGCGGGCGATTGGAACGACGGCATGAACCTGGTCGGCGTCGAGGGCAAAGGCGAGAGCGTTTGGCTCGCAGTCTTCCGAATCGCGGTGCTCCAGCGCTTCGCACCGATTGCGCAGGCGCGCGGCGACGCAGCGCTCGCCGCCGTGTGCGAAGACGACGCGGCGATGCTTCAGGCGAACGTCGAGGCGAGCGCCTGGGACGGGGACTGGTACCGGCGCGCCTGGTTCGACGATGGCACGACGCTTGGATCGGCCGCCAACACAGAGTGCCAGATCGACTCGATCGCGCAGAGCTGGTCAGTATTGTCCGGTGCCGCGCCGGGCGCGCGTGCGCGCGCCGCGATGGCATCGGTGCAGCGTCAACTCGTTCGCTCCGAGGCGCGCCTCGTCCAACTGCTCGATCCGCCTTTCGATGTCTCGCAGCCGTCGCCGGGCTACATCAAGGGCTACGTGCCGGGCGTGCGCGAGAATGGCGGTCAGTACACACACGGCGCCGTCTGGGCCGCGATCGCGTTCGCAGCGCTGCGGGACTCCGACAAGGCCTGGCAGATGTTCGACATGCTCAGCCCGATCCGGCACGGCGACAGCGCCGAGCACGTCGCGGTCTACAAGACCGAGCCCTACGTCGTCGCCGGCGACGTTTATGCCTTCGCTCCCCATGCAGGGCGTGGCGGCTGGAGCTGGTACACCGGCTCGGCCGGGTGGATGTATCAATTGCTCGTCGAGAGGTTGCTCGGCCTGCAACGGCTCGGTAACCAACTCTCGCTGCGGCCGCTCCTACCGGGTGGCTGGCACGGCTTCGAGCTGGACTACCGGTTCGAAGCGACGACATACGCGATCACCGTTCGAGCCGCCGCCTCGGCCGATGCGGAGGAGCTCACCATCGACGGCGTGAAGACGCCCGGATGCATCGTCGCGCTGGTGGACGACGGCGTCCGGCACGACGTGATCCTCACCGCGTGGCGTGCGTCTTCGCAGCACGCCTGATCCACGAACCGCCAAAGGACGACGCACGCATCTAGGAATGATGGGACTGGGTCGAATGGGCGTCGATCTGCAGCTCGAGCAGCTCTTGCCTCGCCGCCTTTGACATCGTCGTCGCGCCTCTCTACAAGTGCTTCACGTCGCTCGGCGAGGGCGGCTTTGCTAACCAGGTACTGTCGGCGATGCGCCATGCTTTCGGCGGCCATGTCGAAAAAGCCGCAGGAGACGCCTGCGTGAGCGCGGATGCCGCCCAGGTTCCCGAGGCGCCGTCGGAGTCTTCCGACGCGCTCGTCGTCGTCGTCTTCACCCGTGACCTGGCGATGGTAAAGAAGGGCCAGCTGAACGTCCCCGTGATCGGCGTGGCTTCGACCGTCCTGACGTTGCAACAGGTGCAGGAACGGGTACGGCAACCGCAGCATCAAGGCAATCACCGAGATCATGTTTGCATCCCCAGGCCTGCCGATGCTGCCCCTGGCCAGCTGAGAGGCCAGTTAAAGAATGGCAAGTGTCTTAACTTAGGTGGCCCGACATAATGTCATCGCCGCAGGCTTCAATTGCGGCTCGTGATGGCGCCACCCTGGCGCGCTCGGCCCTGCAGTCGTGACCACTTGCGCAGACATCCGCTTGTCTAGGACCTGCCCGATTGCGATTGAAGGACAGCCAGCTGGGCCAGGGGTCCTGCTCGCCATCTCGGGCGCAGCCACCGATATACCCCTGACAGATTGCATCACTGCTGATAGAAGCAACCCGATCCAGCTTGCCAACTCGTAGGACAGTAAACGAACGGCTCTTCATGACCCTCCTTTGGCTCAGTAAGCGCAGGCGTCGAGATTTTTTACGAACGCTGGTGGCACCGAGTGACTTGCCACGGAGCTTCAACACAAAAGAGTAAATAGAATGTTGATCAACAATCGAATTAGCTTATATATCTTCGTTTTCCGTACTTTAGGCTCGTTAATTGCTTATTTTCAGCCCCCGTCGCTCATTCACGTATGAAGCGACCGTTTGGAGCGATTTCTTTGGCAACATTGGAGGCAGAGATGATGAAATTTTTGACGATTCGATCCTTCGTCGCCGTTTTGCTTACATTGTCATCGAGCATCGCATCGGCGGATTATGTTTACTTCCTAGAGAATGAGACGACCGGCAGGATAACCGTGGCCACGAATATTGCGGGCCACCTTAATCAAGCTCCAACAGTCGTTTTTGCCCGGGGGGGGGAAACTGTGGCCGTGGTGGCTGGCTTTCACGACTCATCCCTTGGTGCATTGCGCCGCGGGAGCGCGTGGGCCGGACTGCAGGAGGATCAAACAGGCTTGTCGGATTTGGTAATTGTTACCGTGCTTGGTGAGCCTATACAGAATTGTCAAAATGGGATGAGTTCATGCCAGGCGATGCTTATAAGTTTTCACTCCGACACTGACGGCGGGAGTTCCCTGGGGGATTTGGTCCCTTCTGGTATTGGCGGTGGCTCAATTTTTGAGGACGGCACACTGCAGGACGTCTCGACCTTGCTCGGGACGGACACGGGCGGATTCTTTGTCAAGATTCTGTCGGGCTCGGAAGGCTTCGATCAAAATTTCGCGGCGTTGCGTGATGAGGTGTGTTCGCCTTCACCTGGTCTCATTTGTGTTTCTGAGGAAGTCCCGGAACCGTCTTCCCTGGCGCTCGTCTGTCTGGGTCTTGCTGGTCTAACGGCAGCTCGCCGGAAGCTCGTCGCAGTTACTATTCACTGACGACAGTCTCGGCCCAGCTGGAGAAGTGGCGGTTTTTTGAACAACTTTCCCCGAACCGAACTCGGCGCAACGCCTAATTGTTCAAGTTATTTTTGCTAGATCCCTTATCGATGCGGGTCGATTCTGTAGTTCCATTCTCAGTGGAATTCATCGCGCTCGATCTCGGCCATCGTCAGCGCCGACTCTGACTCTGCCGGATAGGCTCCCTTTTCCTGAGGGTTGGATCCGGTCGTACCCGGCAGCAGATGAACGCGGTCCATGAGCGTGCCGATTAGACGTTCGATGTGTCCACCGTAGTGCGGCGTGGCTATCGATCTTAGGATTAGCCTGATACCGTACTCGTCGCAACCTCGACGCAACGCTGCGCTGGTGAAGTCCGGGCCGTTGTCGGCATGAAGCGCGCGCGGCAGACCCCACACAGGCTGTCGAAGAACGAATAAACTGACAATATGAACGAATAAAATGGCGAGGGAGCGGCCAAAAACGGGGCAACCGGCATGGCGCCAACCAGAGCCAGATGCCAGAACCAAGTTGCCGACGGTCAATCCCTTCAGATGCGAGCACCATTGGGCGCGGCTCGATAGGCGGTACCTTCGGCGCCCGCTTCAGGATCGGGAAATTGCCCCCGATTTTGGCCACTCCCGCCAGGGGTCGCTCTGCGGCTCGCAGCCCACGCCGCGATCGCCTCCTCGGTGATCCACAGTATCAGGCTGCCACGGCGGCGCAGGCCAGCGTCGTACTCCGCCCAGTTCGCCACCGCGTGGCGCATCTTCGGGAGGTGGTGGCGGCCGTTGGCGTTCTTCTTGTGGGGCTTGGAGGCTGGGCTGGAGGTCTCTATCTGGGGAAGACCATCCTACCTGCCCGCCGCCGGCATCCATGCACCAACGCTGCGCCACGGCGCGCCATTCATCCTGCGCCTCGAGCTCGCTGTAACTCCAGGCGCCAAAACGCTGCCGTCGATCCGAAACGTGGGCGATATGTTTGCAGACCTTTTATGTCGACCACCTTTACAGGTATAGCACTTCGGACATGAGAAGTCTTTGAGAACAAAGAGACTTATAAGATGGCACGGGTCGTGCGTTGTGCGATGCAGCATGACTATCCACGAACCTTGTATTGATGTTTTGGCACCGCGAAATCCGAACCCCGTTTGGCGATGGAGCATCAAGCAAGAT
>JBBRKD010000109.1:0-6160 GCA_038218255.1 Hyphomicrobiales bacterium
CATTTTTGAGGAGCGCAAGAAGCAATTCGCGATTGGACTGCAGAAGCAGGCTGTCGAGAGCGCGCGGTCGAGCATGCTGCCGACGTTGAAAAAGGGTGCGCTCGACGAACTTATCGACGAGCGGCTGAAGCTGCAGGAAGCGCGCAAGTTGAATGTGCTCGCATCCGACGACGACGTCAGCCGCGTGGTGCGATCGCTCGCCGAGAAGAACAAGATGACGGAAGCCCAGTTCGGTCAGCATATGGCCGGAATGGGGGCCGACCTCGACGGAATGAGGGCACGGTTTCGCGCCATGCTGTCATGGAACGACGTGGTCCGTCGTAAATTCGGCCATCAGATCGCGATCACGGAACGCGACGTGGACCGGATCGTGTCGCAGGGCCCGGCCGGAGAGGACACGGTCGAGTTGCAGGTCCAGCGCCTGACGCTCGCCATGCCTGACAAGCTCGAGCAGAAGCTCGTTGCCGCGCGCATGGCGGAGGCTGAAGCGATCCGCGCCAAGTTCACCGGTTGCAAGGCGATGGCGTCGTTGGCGGGGCTGGCCAAGGGGGCCAAATTCGACGATCTGGGCGCACGGCGGCCCTCGACCCTGACTGAGCCGACCAAGAGCTTATTGCTAAGCGCCAAGGATGGCGAGATGGCGCCTCCCAACGTCGCTGCGGGCGGCGTTGAGTTGTATGCGGTGTGCGGGCGACAGGTCGTGAAGGCCGATGAGCAAAAGCGCACGGCTGCCCAGGAAGAGCTGCGCGCCAAGGAATTCGAGCTGTTGGCCAAGCGCCATTTGCAGAACCTGCGCCAGGATGCGCTGATCGAGTTTCGCTGACGCTGGAACCGTCAGGGCCTGCGACGCCGACGGAATCGGCGTTGTGTTGTATCACCAGCACCTATGATCGAGCCGTCTGCACGTGGGTGTCAGCGACGCGTTAACGCGATGTTTGCCGTGCCGCCATAGCGTGCAGGGAACGCCCTGATCACGCTGCAGCCGCATTGCCGTCAAAAATCGATGCTGTTTCAGACGCAGAGATTGGGGCCGGGCGCAGATTGTGCGACCGGGCACCGTGCGCTGGATGGGCAAACGGGCGGACGTTGGGCGGGGAGACACGTTGGTATGGTCGTGGGGATGGGCATGCGCCGGGCACTATCGGCGTTTGGGTTCAGCGGATTGGTATCGGCCAGTTGTGTGCTGATGGGACCCGTGCTGCCGGCCGCTGCTGGTGGCGCGCACTCGCTGACGATCATTGACGCGAACACGGGTGCGACGCTTGCCGATCAAGACGGCGGCGAGCCGCGCTATCCAGCCTCCCTGACCAAGATGATGACGCTCTATCTCGCGTTCGATGCGATCGATAGCGGGCGCGCAACGCTGAAATCGAAGATCAAATTTAGCCAGCAGGCGGTGAATGCGGCCCCGTCAAAGCTCGGTCTTGAGGTTGGCGATGAGTTGGGTCTTGAAGAGGCGATCCTGGCGCTGATCACGAAATCCGCCAACGACGTGGCGATTGCGGTCGCGGAGCATCTGGGTGGCACGGAAGCAAACTTTGCCAAGCTGATGACCGCAAAGGCGCGCGAGATCGGCATGAAGGCGACGACGTTCAAGAACGCGTCTGGCTTACCCGACAGCGGGCAGACCACGACTGCGCGCGATATGGTGACGCTCGGCCTGCGCCTCCACGACGACCATCCAAAATACTTCCTGTTGTTTGCCACCAAGACGTTTGCCTTTAACGGTGGCAGCTTCAAAAACCACAACACCCTCATGTTGCAGATGCCTGGGATCAACGGGATCAAGACGGGCTACACCCACGCCTCGGGGTTCAATCTGGTGTCGTCCTACCAGCAGGACGGGAAGCATCTCGTTGGGGCGATCTTTGGCGGTGAAACCGCAGGTCTGCGCAATGCGCACATGCGGGTGGCGTTGACGCGCGCGCTCGCCAAGGCATCGACGGTGAAGACCCGCAGGCCGGTTCTGGTGGCGCGGGCATCTCAGCCGGTGAAGGCGGAAGGGCCGAGAAAACCCCGCGTGGTTGCCGCGCCCGTGCACGTGGCCAGTGCCGCACCAGTGGCACCAGTGGCACCAGTCGCCCCGCCAATCCAACAGGCCGCGACAATCCCGGAGACGGCGCCAATCCCGAAGGCTGAGCCCGTGGTGGAGGCGGAGGCCGCACCTGCGCCGACGCGCGCGCCGTTGCGGATCGATGTTGCCAAAGTTCGCTCGGTTTCGGCAGCGCCCGCCATGACGGCTGCGCCAGGTGCCGCCCCGCCGACGTTTGTGCAGGCGAACGCTGCCCCCCGGCTCACCGAACGCGTGACATCGCCACCCGCCGCTGCGCTGACACCAGTCCCGGTGGCGGCAGCGGTGCAGGTGCCCGTGCAAGCAGAGGGTGCGCTTCGCGCGCCATCGCAGTTTGAACGCCAGATGGCCTCGCTGGCCCAAAACATCGCGCCCGCACCGCAACCCTCCCCTCCGGTGGCAGCGTCTGCTCCGGCACCCGTGGTGCGGCCGCCATCGTCACTCAACGCGCAGATGGCGGCCCTGATTCAGCCGACCCTGACGCAGCCGCCGCCCACTGGTGCCACTGGCCCCCGGATGGCCGACCCAAGTTATCGGCTCAAGGGACCGGATGCGGCCACAGCCCCGCCTGCCACCGGCCGGGGATTTGAAATCCAGATCGGGGCCTATGCCACGGCTGCCGAGGCCGACCGGCGTCTGGCGGCGACGCAAGGGCAAATTGCACTCCTGCGCGGTAAGAAAACGCTCAGGCAGACGGTGACGCTGGGCGAAAAGACACTCCACCGGGCCCGCTTTGGGGGCTTTGATCAGGCGAGCGCACAGGCGGCCTGCGCGGAACTGCAAAAGCAGGCTCTCAACTGTCTCGTGCTCAAGGCCGAGTGATCAAAAAGTTATCCCCGTCGGACGGGGCGGCGTGACACTGGCGGGGCTTTCCAGACCGGAGCCCGCCATGACGACCTTTCCCCACCGCAAGCCTTTGTACTTTATTGGCCATGAGCCCGACCCCGTCGATCTCGCGCGCCTGCTGCCGCTGTGGCCGCATGAGCTGACCGACATGTCGCGGGCTGGCCGGACGCGCCGCTGCGCACTGCTCCAGCGCGCGTTGAGGCAGGAACGCCAGCGCGGCCTTGGCGGAGATTGGACCTATGATCTGGGACGCCATGCGGCCTTGCGGCGGCACTATGAACGCGAGCTGGCAGAACTGCAGGCCCTCCGGCAGGCGCCGGGCCCAGCGCGGGTGCCGCAGCCATGCCGCAGCCGGACATCTGAACGGGTGTAGGCCTACTTTTCGCGGCGGGTGCCGAGCCCCATTTTCTTGGCGAGGTCGGAGCGCGCCCGGGCGTAGTTGGGGGCCACCATCGGATAGTCGTGGGGGAGATCCCACTTGGCGCGATATTGCTCGGGTGACAGGTTGTAGTGCGTCCTCAAATGCCGCTTGAGGGACTTGAATTTCTTGCCGTCTTCCAGACACACGAGATAGTCGGGCAGCACGGATTTCTTCGGCGCAACCTTGGGCTTTGCATCCTCCCGCTCCTGGGGCAGCGCCGAGCCGTTGACCCGGCTCAAGGCTGCGTAGGTTTGGGAGATCAGCGAAGCCACGGCGTCGGGGGCCAGCGTGTTGTTGCTCACGTAGGCGGCCACGATGCGGGTCGTCATCTCGATGAGGCCTGAGTGCTCGGGTGTCATCGGGAACCTCCTTGGGGCCGCTGGGGCGGGGGTCTCAGACCTACTGTCGGGCTAGCGAAAATGCCAGCGGTACGGGGCGCTCGCAGATGGAAATCCCAGGCTATCCTTTACATATGATGAGACTTTGGACCTGCACGTGGCGTTCGTGGCTTAATTTGCGACGCTCGATTGGAGAAGCCGATTGCTGTAACGAGGCAGTCAAACCCTTTATGCACGCACCGTTCCGAGGATCCCATGCCGCAAGACACTGACGCACGCAGTTCGCCGACGTCGCCACGCGCGGTGAGACGGCCGCATGAGGTGACGCATCACGGCGTGACGCTCACGGACGACTATGCCTGGCTGAGGGCGGATAATTGGCAAGACGTGATGCGCGATCCAAGTGTGCTCGATCTTGCGATCCGCAGCCATCTGGAAGCGGAAAATGCCTACACGGAGGCCGCACTGGCCGACGTTGCCGGATTGCGGGAAACGTTGTTTACTGAAATGAAAGCGCGCCTCAAGCAGGACGATAGCTCGGTGCCGAGCCCGGACGGGCCGTATGCCTATTATGCGAGCTACGAAGTGGGCGGGCAGTATGCACGCTTGTGCCGAAAGCCGCGCGGCGGAGACCGCGAGGGCGGCGGCAAAGGTGGCGGCGATGAAACGGTGCTGCTCAATGGCAACATCGAGGCCAAGGGCAAGCCCTATTGGCAGCTGGGTGCCACCGCACACAGCCCCGACCATGCGCTTCTCGCCTATGCGGTCGATGAGAAGGGCTCGGAGTTGGCAACCGTGCGCATCCGCGATTGCGCGACCGGCGTCGATCTCGCCGATGCGATCCCCGACACACGCGGCAGCCTCGTCTGGTCGGCCGATAGCCGGACGCTGTTCTATGTGCGGCTCGACGAGAACCAGCGACCGCAGTCTGTGTGGCGGCATACTCTTGGCACGTCGCTTGAGAGCGATGTGAAGGTCTATGACGAACCGGATGCTGGCTTCTTCGTCGGCATCGGGCAGACGCAATCGGCGCGCTTCATCCAGATTGCCGCGCATGATCATCAGACGAGCGAAATCCAACTGATTGAAGCCAGCAGCCCTGACAGTGCGCCCGTGATGGTGGCCGTTCGCGAGCCGGGCCATGAATACGGCATTGAGCACGCCGTGATCGATGGTGAAGATAAGCTGGTGATCCTCACCAACGCAGATGGCGCCGAAGACTTCAAGGTGTGCCTGGCAGACCTTGCCCAGCCCGGTGTCAAAGGCTGGCGCGACCTCGTTCCCCACAAGCCGGGCCGCCTTATCCTCGAGATTGCGGTGTTCAAGGACTATCTCGTGCGGCTGGAACGCGAAGGCGGGTTGCCGCGCATCGTGATCACCCGGCTGGCCGACATGGACGAGCACGAGATCGCGTTTGCCGAAGAAGCCTATTCGCTCGGGATGGATGCGGGCTACGAGTTCGACACGACGCATCTGCGGTTCACGTATTCATCCATGACGACGCCGGCTGAAACCTACGACTACGATATGGCGACGCGGGCGCGGACCCTGAGGAAGCGCCAGGAAATTCCAAGCGGGCATAATCCTGCCGATTACGTGACGCGGCGGCTGATGGCTCCGGCCACAGACGGGGAAACCGTGCCGGTCTCGTTGCTCTACCGGAAGGACACTCCGCTCGATGGGTCGGCGCCGGTGTTCCTGTACGGATACGGGGCCTACGGGATCTCGATCCCGGCGTCGTTTGCGACGGCGCGGCTGTCGCTCGTCGACCGGGGCATGATCTTTGCGGTCGCCCACATCCGGGGCGGGAAAGACAAGGGGTATCGCTGGTACAAGGCTGGCAAGATGGCGCGCAAGGTGAACACGTTCACCGACTTCATCGCAGCGGGTGAGCATCTCGTCGACATCGGCATGACGCGGCGGGGCCACATCGTCGCCAACGGCGGATCGGCTGGCGGCATGCTCATGGGGGCGGTTGCCAACATGGCTCCCGACCTGTTCTTAGGGATTATCGCCGACGTGCCGTTCGTCGACGTGCTCAACACGATGCTGGACGAGACGTTGCCGCTGACGCCGCCCGAATATCCCGAATGGGGCAATCCGTCGGCGGATGCGGAGGCGTTTGCGACCATCCGCGCCTACAGCCCCTATGACAATGTGGCCGCCAAAGCCTATCCGCACATCTTCGCCTACGGCGGGCTGACCGATCCACGCGTCACGTACTGGGAGCCTGCAAAGTGGATTGCAAAACTGCGCGCGCTCAACACCAGCGACAACCTCGTGCTGCTCAAAACCAATATGGGCGCTGGCCATGGCGGTGCATCGGGGCGGTATGAGTCGTTGAAGGAAGTGGCCGTCGACTACGCGTTCGCGCTGAAAGTGTGCGGCAGGGCGGGATCGGTGGCGTGACGGGCTGTGCCCGTCACCCTGTGCCCGTCACCCTGTGCCCGTTACCCTGTGCCCGTTACCCTGTGCCCGTTACCC
>JBBRKD010000110.1:0-6159 GCA_038218255.1 Hyphomicrobiales bacterium
GGCAGATGCTGTTGAGGTTTGACGGCGATCTTGGGCTTGGTCATGCGCGCAGCTCAGTGATTTAATTGCATCCGGTCAAGCCCCTTGGAGCTGATTCGGTGAGCAACGGGTGCGCAACGGCTCTCGTGCGCGCGAGGCCAAAAATGGCTTAAGTTGTTGATTTTGTTGGCTGGGGAACTAGGATTCGAACCTAGACAGGCAGAGTCAGAGTCTGCAGTCCTACCGTTAGACGATTCCCCATCGCCGCGTGCTGCGACCGGAGCCATCAGCGAGCGCGTTTGCTATCAGCTAACCAAAGCCGAGGCAAGGGCTGCACCCGGCGCTAACGTGGCGTACCGGAGCGCTGCCGTCGGCAGCCGAACGAGCCGGCATCGCCGGTCACACGTCATACGTCGCCCGTTACACGTCGAGTGCCTTTTTGACTTCGAACACGTCCGTGATGCGGCACCCCCGGTGTGGGCCGTCAACGACAAACGTCCATCGCCCTTCCGTATACGTGTCACACATCTTAACGCCCTTCACGAGAATCCAATGGCCTTCCTTTTTGGTCTGGATCGCGAGGATGTAGTGCGCCCAGGCATTGCGCGGCTTCTGCATCCATTGCCACAACGTCGGCCGACCCTTGCGCTCCATGTGCGCATAGCTTTCGGTTGCCTGCATGCGGTAGCCGAACGCCGCGAGCGCCTCCTCGACCTCATTGGCATACGTGCCAACCACAATGCTTTTGACGTCGGGCGACAAGTTGCGGTTGGCGCGGATCACGTCTTCGACCTTGCTCACGGAATATCCGGTCAGGGCTGATATGACCGTTGGGCCGCAAAATGCGGTACGGCCGGTGTCGTTCCGGCTCTCATTCAACGTCGACGTGGCGCGACGTCCGCGATCGATCATCATGAAGGGGCTCGCGTGGCTCGCGCTGCGTTCGCGGGATGAAAAAGCGATGGTGTAGTCACTATGATTACTTTTGAGTTAACATCTGCTCAGTCACATCGTGCGGGCCTGTCCAAAAATGGTCATTGTCGTCGAATTTCTGGAGGGTGTGCCAATGCAGCGGGCGTCGCTTCGGCAGGCGCTTTTGCTGTTGTCCCACGCCATGCTGAACAAAAAGCTCGGCTGCCACCAGTTCGACATCGGTCAGGACGATCTCGATGGCACTGCGTTCCTGGTGTATCAAGTCTACGAAACGAAGGCGGCCCACGTTGCTCATCTTGAGCTGACCGAATACGCCGAACATCGCGCGCTGGTCGATCCGTGGATCAAAACCCGGCGCACGCTCACCTACGAACTCGTGAGCGCAGGTGGCGTCGCCTGAGCGCCGTGCTATTACGGCTCGACTTCCTTGCCCTTAAGTGCCGCCCAGACCAGGACAACAGCAATGCGCTACGAAGACCAGGATCGCGAGAGCAAGAACGTCGAAGACCGCCGGGGCCAGGGCGGCGGCGGCTTCCCCGGCATGCGCGGCGGCATGCAGTTCCCCATCGGCGGCGGCGGGCTCAGCTTTACGACGATGTTGATCATCGGCGCCCTGATGTTGTTGTTTGGCATGAACCCGCTCGACCTGTTGCGCAGCGCAGGTCCTGGCGGCGGTGGCATCGAGATCCCGTTGCCGCAAGGCGGCCAGCCGGGCGCTCGCACGGGCGACAACCCCTTCCAGCTGCCCGGACGGGGGGCGGCCAATGCACCCCCCGGCGACGATCAAATGGGCAAATTCGTCAAGCGCGTTCTGGCTGATACCGAAGACGTCTGGGGCCGCGCCTTCAAATCCTTTGGCAAGACCTATGAGGAGCCTCAACTCGTCATGTTCTCGGGCGCGACCCGCACGGCGTGCGGCACCGGCCAGACCGCCATGGGTCCGTTCTACTGCCCCGTCGATCGCAAGGTGTATATAGACCTCGCCTTCTATGAGCAGATGAAACGCCAGTTCAACGCGCCGGGCGACTTTGCGCAAGCCTATGTCGTGGCTCACGAAGTTGGCCACCATGTGCAGACGCTGCTTGGCATCGCCGACAAGGTCCAGCAACTGAAAGAGAGCATGAACGAAAAGCAGTCTAACGCCCTTCAGGTGCGCATGGAATTGCAGGCCGATTGCCTCGCAGGCGTGTGGGCCAACCTCAACGAACAGCTCAGGCCGCGTCTCGAACAAGGCGACATCGAGGAAGCACTCAACGCCGCAACCCAGATCGGTGACGACATGATTCAGAAAAAGACGACGGGCCGCATCGTACCGGACGCGTTCACGCATGGCACCGCGGCCCAGCGCGTGAAGTGGTTCAAACAGGGCATCTCCAGCGGCAACATCCAATCGTGCGATACCTTCAACGCCCGCGACCTCGGCTGATCTTTTAGCCCGACCTGCTCTCCATAGTTGAACATCGCCATGTCGGCCTCGCGCCCTTGGCGGGCTGATATCTGGCTGCATCCTTTTGACGGCGCAGGCCGCCAGATCGCACCAACGCAATTGCCGAAAAAACGCAACGGCCTCGATAGCGATGGCGATGGCGTCCGCGATGCGCGTGATTTGCCCGGCCTCACCGGAGAAGCACCGGAAGAGCAGCGATCTTCCTTGGGACGCTGATTGGACGCGAAGCAGAACCCGATCACCCATGCCGTCACCGCTTAGGTCGCCACGGGGGATCGGTCTGCCCTGGTGCGTGACCCAGCGCTACTCCGCAGCCGGCTTGCTAACGTCCTCAGACCTCGAACCGGGCGCTTTGAGCGATTGCACCTTCACATAGCGTCCCGGCGCATCCTCGATCACACCGAGCTTGGCGCCGGGCGTGCGGGCTTCAACGAGATCGCCCGAATGGCTCGACAGCCATTCGATCCAGTGCGGCCACCATGACCCGGCGTGCTCTTGCGCCGACGTCATCCAGGCATCGAGCGTTTGATCGCCCGCAGGCTTGGAACCGGTCCAGTGCTGATACTTCAGCTTATCGGGCGGATTGATCACGCCGGCGATATGGCCTGAGCCTGCCAGCACAAATTCCACCGGCCCGGCAAACAGCTTGGCCCCTTTAAACACCGAGATGGCGGGCGCGATGTGATCGTCGCGAGTTGCGAGTTCATACACCGGCAACGTGATCTTCTTAGGTTCAAGCCGGACACCGCCCAGCACCATGTCGCCGCGTGCCAGACGATTCTCGTGGTAGAACTCGCGCAGGTAGAACGCGTGGTTCGCCGCCGTCATGCGGGTAGAATCCTGGTTCCAGTACAACAGGTCGAACGGGAACGGCTTTTTGCCGAGCAGGTAGTTGTTCACGATATAGGGCCAGATCAGATCGCGCGGCCGCATCATATTGAACACATTCGCCATCCGCGAACCGTCGAGATAACCGCGGTCGGCCATGATCTCTTCGAGTTCGCCGAGCTGTTTGTCGTCGATGAAGACAAGCAAATCGCCAGCCTTTTCGAAATCGACCTGCGTCGTCAGGAACGTGACCGAGTTGAACACGCTCTCGCCGCGCGCCGCCAGATACGACAAGGTCGAGGCGACCATCGTGCCGCCGACGCAATACCCTAAGATATTGGGCTTTGCGACGCCGGTTTCCCCGGTCACGGCGCGGGCAGCTTCCAGCACCCCATGGAGCATGTAATCTTCGAAGGTGCGCGCAGCCAGCCGCTCGTCTGGGTTGACCCACGAGACGACGAACACCGTGAAGCCCTGATCGACCACGTACTTGATGAAACTCTTCGCTGGCGTCAGATCGAGAATATAGAATTTGTTGATCCACGGTGGCACCATGAGGATCGGCGTATCATGTACGTCGGCAGTCGTCGGCGTGTATTGAATAAGCTGCAGCAACTCGTTCTGGAACACGACTTTTCCAGGCGTCAGTGCAAGGTTCTCTCCCAGCCGGAACGCATCGGTGTCGGTCTGGCTGATCTGGAGCAGATCGCCCGATTTTTCCATGTCCTCCGTCAGCAACGACATGCCCTTGACAAGATTGGCACCGTTTGTCGCGAAGGTTTCGCGCAGCACTTCGGGGTTCATGGCCGGGATGTTGGAGGGTGACGCCGCACTGGCCATCAACCGCAGATAAAACAACGCCCGCTGCTGGGCGCGTTCGTCGAGACCTGGCGTCTCGGTCATCAAGACTTCGGCCCAGTTTGTCGTCACAAGGTACGACTGCTTCCAGAAATCAAAATAGGGGTTGTTTGACCACTCGGGGTCTTTGAACCGGTTGTCGCCGGGTGCGGGCGACACGACCGGGGGGACGCTCTGACCCATCATGCGCGTCATCGTGTTGGTCCAAACCTCGCCATAGGCTGAGTAGAGTTTGGCTTGCGCCTCGGCGAACTTAACCGGATCGGCGAGCCAGATCTGGCTCATTTGCGTCAGGTTCTCGGTCGCAGCCTGGATTTCCTTCGCCGGAGAGAACGGGCTCGATTTGGCATCGGGCCGTTTCAACATCTCGGTCATCGCCCGTGTGCCCTGTTCGACCACGCGCAACATATTGCGTGTGAACTCTTCCGGGTCATCGATCTTGTAGGGAAACGACGGCGCAGCCGGAGCGGGTGTCACGGGAACGAGCGGCGGCGTGGTTTTGGGCATGAAAGGATCTCTATTGAGGCCGGCGCGCCGGTTTAATTACGGTTCGAAGGAAAACCGCCAAAATTTCGCGACGCGAGTGCACTACTCATGCCAACGTTATGCAACGTATACCATTCGCCTTTCACCTCGGTGCGACTTTCATCACGGTGGGTTGATGACGGCGCATGGGATGGGTTTGGGCGGGCCGCCTGCGGAGAAACAGCTGTGTCGCCACGTTTTCTAACCCACCGACGAACTTTGGTCGCGCGCAGCCTGTTCGCGAGCGTGATCCTGGCGTTAGGTGCGTGCGCGCAAGCAGGCTCACCCACACCGCTCCCCGACCTCAAGCGCACGAGCGTCGACGGCATGCTGACACCAGCGCAACAGCAGCAACAGATCGCCGAAATCGCACGCCGGAAGGCCGAACAAGAGGCGGCTGCGGTCAAGACGATCGAAAAGACGCGCTAAAGACTTCGACACGGCAAGAGCGGATGCTGGACGGAATCGCTTCCCCCAGCGTAAGAGAAATGTCCCGCCGACGCCACGCGCTGTCCGGTTTGCGTTCGCGCCAGGATTGTAAGTCCGAAATCAGAGAGACATCAGAGAGACATCGCCGTGATCGAAGAGTTCCACCGCATCAAGCGCCTGCCACCCTACGTGTTCGCCGAAGTGAACCGTCTGAAGGCTGGCGCGCGCGCGCGGGGCGCAGACATCGTCGATCTTGGCATGGGCAATCCCGACCTGCCGACACCGCCCCACATCGTCGAAAAGCTCGTCGAGACGATCTCCAAGCCGCGCACCCACCGTTATTCGGCGTCGAAAGGCATTCCCGGCCTGCGCAAAGCCCAGGCCGCCTATTACGAGCGACGCTTTGGCGTGAAGCTCAATCCCGAGACCCAGATCGTCGCGACGCTTGGCTCGAAGGAGGGCTTTGCCAACATGGCGCAGGCAATCACCGCGCCCGGCGATGTGATCCTCGTGCCCAACCCGACCTATCCCATCCACGAGTTCGGGTTCCTGATCTCGGGCGCATCCATGCGCCACATCAAGGCTGGCAACGGCGAAGAATACCTGCGCTCGGTTGAAAGCGCCGTGAAGCACTCGATCCCCAAGCCGATCGCCGTCGTCGTGTCGTTCCCGTCCAACCCAACGGCCATGACGGCCGATCTCGATTTCTACCGCGCCGTCGTCGATCAGGCCAAGCGGCTCAATCTCATCGTGCTGTCTGACATCGCCTACGCCGAGATTTATTTCGACGGCATCCCCCCGCCCTCGATACTCCAGGTGCCAGGCGCCATGGACGTCGCCGTCGAATTCACGTCGCTGTCGAAAACCTACAACATGCCCGGTTGGCGCATGGGTTTTGCGGTCGGCAACGAGCGGCTCATCGGCGCGCTCGCACGCGTGAAATCCTATCTCGACTACGGCGCGTTCACGCCCATCCAGGTCGCAGCCGCGGCCGCCCTTAACGGCCCGCAAGAGTGCGTGGACGAAATCCGCCAGGGCTACAAAAAGCGCCGCGACATCTTGGTGGATAGCTTCGGGCGCGCGGGGTTCACGATCCCCTCACCGCCCGCCACCATGTTCGCCTGGGCTCCCATCCCCGAGCCCTACCGCGCACTCGGCTC
>JBBRKD010000111.1:0-6117 GCA_038218255.1 Hyphomicrobiales bacterium
GACCAATGGCACTTCGCCCTTTCACGGATGACGGTCGCCTGCCGCGCATTTGGTCTGCGCCCGATCGATGGGCCGTTCGGCGGCATCGACGATCCTGAAGGCTATACGGCTGGCGCGCGGCGCGCAGCAGCGCTTGGCGTCGAGGGCAAGTGGGCGATCCACCCCTCCCAGATCGAACTGGCCAATGCCGTGTTCTCGCCGACGCAAGCCGAGATCACCAAAGCCGAACGCATTCTGGTTGCCCTGAAAGAAGCCGAAGCCCAGGGCAAGGGTGCAGCCTCGCTGGATGGCAAGATGATCGACGCTGCGTCGGAAAAGATGGCGAACAACCTCCTGGCAACCGCCAAGGCCATTAAGGCCGCCGACGCCAAGCGGGCGGCCTAACAAAACGAGGCCTCTCCACGCGGCGCAAGCCGCAAGGAGTGGTCTCTCAATTTTGACGTCATCCCGGCGAAGGCCGGGACCCAAGCACCCTTAAAGAAACTCTCGATGACAATGAACGGCCGCAATGGGACCCGAGCTCTGAATTCGTCTCACGGTCTTGTTTGAAATGACGTGCTTGGATCCCGGGCTTCGCCGGGATGACGTTTTTGCTGAAGCGTATCCACACCCGCTGCTGAACCGACCGCCCCCCGACGGAGAGCCACGATGGACATTCACGAGTATCAGGCCAAGGAATTGCTCTCGAAGTTCGGCGTGCCGATCCCGCGTGGCGGCCTCGCCTATAGCCCTGAGCAGGCGGCCTACAGAGCGAGCGACATCGGCGGATCAGCCTGGGTCGTGAAAGCGCAAATCCATTCGGGCGCGCGTGGCAAGGCTGGCGGCATCAAGTTCTGCAAGAACGACCGCGAGATCGAGGAGGCCGCCGAAAGCCTACTCGGCAAAAAACTCGTGACACATCAGACCGGCCCCGCCGGCAAGCTGGTTTCCAGGTTGTATGTCGAGGAAGCCACGCAAATCGCTAAGGAAATCTACTTGGGCTTCGTCATGGACCGCGCGTCTGAGCGGATCATGGTCGTGGCATCGGCAGCTGGCGGCATGGAGATCGAGGAAATTTCGGCCAACAACCCCGAAAGCCTGATCCGCGTCAGCGTCGATCCAGCCGTCGGCATGCAGCAGTTCCAAGCCCGCGAAGTCGCCTTCGGCCTTGGCATCGACCCCGACCTCGTCGGCAAGATCGTGCCCGTGATCATGGGCAGCTACCGCGCCTTCCGCGACCTCGATGCGACGATGGTCGAGATCAACCCGCTCGTCGTCACCAAGACCGGCCAGATCGTGGCGCTCGACGCCAAGATGAGCTTCGACGACAACGCGCTGTTCCGCCGCCCCCACATCTCGGAGCTGCGCGACAAGAGCCAAGAAGACCCGCGCGAAACCTACGCCTCTGACCGTGGCCTTGCCTACGTCGGGCTCGATGGCGACATCGGGTGTGTGGTCAATGGCGCTGGCCTCGCCATGGCGACGCTCGACATGATCAAGCTCGCCGGCGGAGAGCCTGCAAACTTCCTCGACATCGGCGGCGGGGCAAGCCCCGAGCGGGTCGCCAAATCATTCCGCGCGGTTTTGAAGGACAAGAACGTCAAAGTTCTGCTGGTCAACGTGTTTGCGGGCATCAATCGCTGCGACTGGGTCGCCAAGGGTGTGGTGGACGCGATCAAGGAATTGAACATCACGATGCCGGTGGTCGTGCGCCTAGCTGGCACCAACGTCGTCGAAGGCCGCAAGATCATCGACCAGAGCGGGCTCGCGGTCATGAGCGCCGACAGCCTGGGTGAAGCTGCCGCCAAAGCGGTCGCTGCTGCAAAACGCGCCGCATAACAGACGCGACTTATAAAAACGTCCCGAGGAGATACCCATGGCCATTCTGATCGACGAGAACACGCCGGTTCTCATTCAAGGTTTCACCGGCCGCATCGGCACATTCCACGCCCAGGAAATGATCGACTACGGAACCAACGTCGTCGGCGGTGTGACGCCTGGCAAGGGTGGCGCGACTCACCTCGGCCGTCCGGTGTTCAACACCGTCAAAGGTGCGGTAACCGAAACCGGTGCGACAGCCTCCATCGTGTTCGTGCCACCCCCGTTTGCCGCCGATGCCATCATGGAAGCTGCCGACGCTGGCATCCGCTACTGCACGTGCATCACCGACGGTATCCCGGCCCAGGACATGATCCGCGTGAAGCGCTACATGCGGCGCTACAAGGCCGAAAACCGCATGATCCTCACCGGACCCAATTGCGCGGGTACCATTTCGCCGGGCCGCGCGATGCTCGGGATTATGCCGGGCAACATCTACATGAAGGGCCGCATCGGAGTTGTCGGGCGCTCGGGCACGCTCGGCTATGAGGCTGCGAGCCAAATGAAAGCGCTCGGCATCGGCATTTCGACATCGGTCGGCATCGGCGGCGATCCAATCAACGGCTCGTCGTTCCGCGATATTCTTGCTCATTTCGAAGCCGATCCCGAGACCGATGCCGTCCTCATGATTGGCGAAATCGGCGGACCGCAGGAAGCGGATGCTGGCATCTTTGCGCGCGATCACATGAAGAAGCCGCTCGCAGCCTATATCGCGGGGCTGTCGGCCCCTAAGGGTCGCAAGATGGGCCACGCCGGGGCGATCGTGTCAGCCTTTGGCGAATCGGCGGCCGAGAAAGTCGACATCTTAAAGTCATGCGGTGTGACGATCGTGCAAACGCCAGCCGACATGGGCTCGACCATGGCCAAGCTCGTGAGCGCGATGAAGAAAGTAGCGTGAAGATCGCGGGAGAGGACAGGCCCTCTCTTGAGATTGTTTTGGCGCGAGGGAGACCACGATGAACGAACAGGTCAAGCCGGTGGCCGCTCGCGCAGCAAGTCAGCTGGATGAGCTGGAGCTGCGGGAGCAGTTGCGCGCGCTCCGCTCCAAGATCCCCGACCAGCCCAATCTCAATCCGATCGTCAACGTCGCGTTCGATCTCTCGCGCCGTCTTGAGGCTGGCGACGTGTCGATGGTCGATTTACGCGTGCTGGCTGGCCGCCTGATGGACCGAAGTTGCACCCAGCGTGCCCGCAGGCTTCGCGCCCGGATCGGCTACACCGACAACGCTGCGACGCTCAAAGCCTTCATGGACGGCGTCCACGCGACGATCCCTCCTGAAGCCGAAGGCCGCGACGCCTTTGCAACTTTCAAGGCCCGTTGGGCGCGCGCCCGTTCAGGCATCGTGCTGACCGCCCACCCGACGTTCGGCGTCTCCGAAGCACTCTCCCGCCATATGGTCGAGATCGCATCGGGCGACGAAGTGCCCGAAGCCTCGGGCATCGGTCATCCCCACCGCCCCGACGATGGGATCGACCTCTCCTACGAGCACGCCCGGGCGCAGGACGCGATCGGCAACCTGCGCAACGCCTATTCGGATCTGCTGAACGCCTTCTATTCGACGGCGTCCGCCCACTTCGGCGATCAGGCCTATACGCTCAAACCCAAGCTCACCTCGATGGCGTCATGGGTCGGCTACGACCTCGACGGGCGGACCGATATCCCGTGGCACCGGTCGTACTTGATCCGCCTCCAGGAAAAGCGCGCAGCCCTGATTGACGTGCGCGAGCGGTTCTTAACTTTGAAGCATCGCCTCGGCGAGGCGGTCGAAACCCAGCGCCTCTCACGCCAGATCACCGGTAAACTCGATCTCGCGATTGCGTCGGTTGACGAGCAAGTTCGAGCGCTATCGAACATGGGCTCCGACCAGACCGCGCTCCCGCGCGTCGCCAACGTTCTTGCCAAAAACGACAGCTACAATCTGACATCGACCGCGCCACTCACCGCGCTGTTTGATGAACTGGGCGCAACCATCGAGAGCCCCCAGTTAAAGCGCGCGATGGCGACGTTCTCGGGCCTCGTGGAGGCAACCGGCCTCGGCACTGCGCACATTCATTTGCGCATCAATGCCCAGCAGCTCAACAACGCATTTCGTGCCTACGTGCATGAGCCCTGGACGCGCGACCTGTCGGAAGCCCAGGCCTTAGCCCGCATTGTCGAGATGATCGGTTCGGTGCCCAAAGAGGGCGTGAACTTTGGCTCGCTCGAGTTGGAAACCGCAACCGCCATTCGCCAGTTCGCCCTGTGCGCGCAAATCCAAAAACACGTCGACAGCGAGACGCCGATCCGCTTCCTGATTGCGGAATGCGAAAGTGCAGCGACCGTGCTGATCGCGATCTTTTTTGCGCGGCTGTTTGGCGTGGAAAAAATCGTCGACATCTCGCCGCTGTTTGAAACGCCAGCCGGTCTCGAAGGCGGCGCGCGCCTCATGCAGCGCCTGATGGATCAGGAGGCCTATCGCGACTACGTGCGCGGCCGCGGACGGCTGGCCCTCCAGACCGGGTTTTCAGATGCCGGCCGGTTTATCGGACAGATTTCAGCGTCACTCGCCATCGAGCGTCTGCAGATGGGCGTCGCCGATCTGATGGACAAGGCAGGCCTCGACGACGTCGAGTTCTTGATGTTTTCAACACACGGCGAAAGCATGGGGCGCGGCGCGCATCCAGGCGACCTGAAAACCCGCCTGCAGTATGTCTTCTCCGACGAAGCCCGCCTGCGCTTTGATCGTCACACGATCCCCGTCAAGCACGAGACGAGCTTCCAGGGCGGCGACGGGTTCATGTTTTTTGGCAACCGTCCGCTGACGGCGTGCGCAATGGCAACGATCATCCTGGATGCCCACCGCGCACCAGTGGCCGACGATCCGTTCTATGCCGACCAGAACCTGAGCCTCGACTTTTTCCTGCGCCTGCGTACCTATCAGCAGGCGCTGTTTGCCCACGACGGCTATCGGGCAACGCTAGGTGCGTTTGGATCAAACCTCCTGTTCAAGACCGGCTCGCGCGCGGTGAAGCGCCAGAGCGATGGCGGTTCGGTCGCTGACCGCGGCGACCCGTCCCGCATGCGTGCCATCCCCAACAACGCCATCCTCCAGCAGTTCGGCTTCATCGCAAACGTGGTGGCGGGGCTTGGTGCTGCCGTGGGCGCCGACAAGGAGCGCTTCGTTGCGCTATCAGCGCGCTCGGCCCGGCTGAAAACACTGCTCGAAATGATCGCAACCGCCAAACGCCTCTCGTCGCTCAATGCGATGGGCGCGAACGCGATGGTGTTCGACCCGGGCTTTTGGGCCTCGCGCGCCTCGTGGGGCCGCGAAGAGCCATTGCAGCCAGCCTTCCGCGTGCTGTCGAGCTATCTGCTGGATGACGAACGCGCAACCAGCATCAACCGGCTCGTCCACCATCTGCGCCTCGACAGCATCGACCTGCACGCACTGATGACGGAGGCTGGCTACGGCAACGTCAACGCATTGGACGAATCGCGCTTGGAACTCGACGTGTTGCAGGCGATCCGGTTGGCGCTCATCATGCGCGTGTTTATTCTGGCGGCCCAACTGCCGCGCTTTGCGCCAAGCAACGACACGAGTCACACCACGCTGCTCGGCCGCGCGTTGAGCCTCGATGTCCCCGAAGTCGTCGCCTTCATGCGACAGGCGTTCCCCCACCGGGTGTCAGCCGCCGTCGATGCGGCAAGCTATGATGAGAAGGCGAGCTACCGCCCGCGCGGCATCGACGACTACGGACGCTTGGAAACCGAAATTCTCGAACCGATGGAAACCGCCTATCAGTTCATCCGCGAAATCGGCACCGGCATCAGCCACCATTTCGGAGCGTTTGGGTAAGTGGGTTGGAAGCTGGCAGCCTATAGCCGGCAAGGAGCGTTTGCTCCGCAAGGCGGGCTAGCGCCCCGCCGGAGCTGGCCCGAGCGAAGCGAGGAACGGCCAGCGTGAGGCAAAAAACCCATCAGCCCTGCGCGGCCGCGGCGTCGGCGCGGACGCGGGCGACCATGCTGGCAAGGCCGTTGGAACGCTGGGGTGTGAGGTGTTCGCGCAAACCGAGGTCGGCGAAGGTTTTCTCAATGTCCTGGTTCAAGATGACCGGAGCGGATTGCCCATCCACGAGGGCGAACAGAATGGCGATGAGGCCCTGGACGATGTGGCTGTCGCTTTCACCCGCAAACGAAAGGCGCGGCGGCTGATCGGGCGAGACCGAGCTCGCTAGCCAGACTTGGCTGGCACAGCCCCGCACCTTGTGGTCGTCGGTTTT
>JBBRKD010000112.1:0-6085 GCA_038218255.1 Hyphomicrobiales bacterium
CAGACGTCGGGCTGGGTGATGACCACCTTAACGGAGGTGCGCAATCGGGCCGACCTGATCATCATCGTGGCGTCCGACGTCCAGGCCTACCACCCGCGCTTTTTCGAGCGCATGGTGTGTGCTGAGCAGACGATGTTTCACGAGACACTGAAAAAGCGCACGATCGTTCTGATCGGCAGCGGCTTTGATACGTCAGCCATCACGGGACCAAGCATCAGTCAAATCGTGATCCTGCCGTGCGCCAACGAGGACGCGGGCGCGGTCGTCTCAGCACTGCGCGCACGCTTAAAGGGCGCGACAATTCCAGCCTCGGACGTCGGCGGCGTTGCGCTGAGCGCCATCGACGATTTGGCCGCCCGCTGTCGGCAGGCCGAGTACGGCGTGTTCGCTTGGGCACCCAGCAGCCTCGATTTCCCCAATGCCGATTTGACGGTCCACGCCATCTGCGAAACCGTGCGCGAGTTGAACGTCACGCAGCGCTTTGCGGGGCTGTCGCTTGGCGGGTCGGCTGGCATCACGTCGGCGTCCGCGGTCTCGACATGGCAGACGGGCTATCCGCTGCGGGTCAGCTTTGCGAGCGGAAAGCCTGACTACGATCCCGACCGTTTTGCGATCTCGAAGATGCTGACATCCGGCGATGGCGATCTCCTCATGTGGATCAACGCACTTGCGCCCGAGATTGCGGTGCCGAAATCGAAAATTCCGCAGATCGTGATCGCAACGCCCGGCGTCCTCATGACTGCGGTGCCGGACGTGTTTATCCCGGTAGGCACGCCAGGTGTCGATCACCAGGGACGCCTGATCCGCTGCGATAGCGTGGTGTCGCTTGCGATGCGCGATCTTGGCCGATCGACGCTGCCGAGCGTTGCGACCGTGATCACCGCCATCGAAGCCCAACTGAACGTCCACATGGCTGCCTCATCGCAGCACCATTCCGCCGAGCGCTGAGGACCTGAACGCCCCATGCTGATCAAACTGACCGGCGGCAAAGTCTACGACCCGACCAACGGGATCGATGGGCAGATCCGCGATATTTTCATCGAGAACGGCCGCATCGTGCAGCCAGCGGCTGATGCGCGCGTGCACGTGGAGCATGCGATCCCCGGCCGCGTGGTGATGGCTGGCGGCATCGACCCGCATTCCCACATCGGCGGCGGCAAGGTCACGATTGCGCGCATGCTCATGCCGGAAGACCACCAGGGACACGAACACGCCCGAGGCGACCTCACACGGTCAGGATGCGGACACGCGATCCCGGCGACGTTTACCACCGGCTACCGTTACGCCGAGATGGGCTACACGGCGTGCTTTGAACCGGCCATGCTGCCTGTCAATGCGCGGCAGGCGCACATGGAGATGGGCGATACGCCGCTCATCGACAAAGGCGCGTTCGTGATGCTGGGAAGCGATGATTTCCTGCTGCGCCAGCTTGCAACCAAACAGGATTTTTCAGCCGTCAAAGACTACATCGCCTGGACGATGCATGCGGCGCAGGCGATCGCTGTCAAGGTCGTCAATCCGGGCGGCATCAGTGCGTTCAAGTTCAACCAGCGCCAACTCGACCTCGATGAAAAGCACGTCCACTATGGTCTGACGCCACGCCAGATTTTGCTCAATCTGGCAACTGGCCTGCGCGATATCGGCGTGACGCATCCGCTGCATGTCCATGGCTGCAATCTGGGCGTCCCCGGCAACGTCGAGACGACGCTTGCGACCATCAAGGCGATGGAAGGGTTGCCGGTCCATCTCACGCACATTCAGTTCCACAGCTACGGCACCGAGGGCGACAAGCATTTCTCGTCAGGGGCGGCGCGTGTTGCGGAAGCCATCAACGCCAACCCGAACGTATCGGTCGATGTCGGTCAGGTGCTGTTTGGTCAGACGTGCACAGCATCGGGCGACAGCATGCGACAGTACGGGAACGCCGGATCGGCGCACCCTAAGAAGTCCGTGATCATGGACATCGAATGCGATGCTGGCTGCGGCGTTGTTCCGATGAAATATCGCGAAAAGAGCTTCGTGAACGCGCTGCAGTGGTGCATCGGGCTTGAGATGTTTCTCCTCATTCGCGACCCGTGGCGGTTGTTCCTCACGACGGACCACCCGAATGGCGCGCCCTTCACGAGCTATCCCCATCTCATCCGGCTGCTGATGGACAAGAGCTTCCGCCGCGACATGATGGGCAAGATCGATCCCACGGCGCAGGCCTACAGCACACTCGGCACCCTCGACCGGGAATATACGCTGTATGAGATTGCGATCATGACGCGGTCGGGACCGGCGAAAAGCCTCGGCCTCAAGGATCGCGGGCATCTGGGTATTGGGGCGTGCGCCGACATCACGGTGTATGCGGAAAACCCCGACAAGGAAGCGATGTTCACGGCACCCGAGCTGGTGTTCAAAAATGGCGAGGTGATCGTAAAAAATGGTCGCATCGTCAAAATCGTGCAGGGCGCTACCCATGTGGCCCGGCCGTCCTATGACAGGTCAATCGAAAAGCCGTTGCGCGATTATTTCGAGCGCTATCACACTGTGCGGATGGGCAACTTCAAGCTCCACGACGATGAGATCATTAACGGCGACAAGGGATCAATCATCGTGCAGCCGACGGGAGACCGGATCGTATGACGGGCGCACTCATCAAGAACGGCGTCACGATCGATGACACGTTCGCGGAAGCCTTCGGGATGGCTGGCACCGGGCTCATCATCACGGCAGAGACCGCCAAGTGGGCCAACCAATGCGCGGTGACGATGACGGGCTTTGGCACGTCGGTGATCGGGTGCGGGGCTGAATGCGGCATCGACCGGATATTGACGCCCGATGAGACCCCCGATGGCCGCCCTGGCGTGCGCGTGCTGATGTTTGGCTTTTCGGCCGACGCGCTCATCCCGCAGGTCGCGAACCGCGTTGGCCAGTGCGTGCTGACGTCGCCGGGATCGGCTTGCTATGCTGGCGTCGAGGGACCTGTGAAAATCGCGCTCGGATCGAGCTTGCGCAAGTTTGCTGACGGCTTCCAAACCGCGCGGCGGGCCGGCGGGCATCGCTATTGGCGCATTCCGGTGATGGATGGCGAGTTTGTCTGTGAAGACGCGACCGGGTGCGTCAGCGATGCGGTCGGGGGCGGCAACCTGCTGTTGCTGGGGCGCGATCCGGCGGGTTGCCTCGAAATGGCTGAACGCGCGGTGGCCGCCATCGCTGCCGTCCCCAATGTGATCACGCCGTTTCCAGGCGGCATCGTGCGGTCCGGGTCGAAGGTCGGCTCGCGCTATCAGGGCATGTTTGCGTCTGCCAACGATGCCTTTGCACCGACCCTCAAGGGTGCCACGAAGAGCGAACTGGGGCCTGAAACACGCTCGGTTTTGGAGATCGTGATCGACGGGCTGACGGCGCAATCGGTGGCAGATGCCATGCGCGCTGGATTGGCGGCCATCATCGCCGATGGCGGACATCACGGCGTGACGCGGGTGAGTGCTGGCAACTACGGCGGCAAGCTTGGCCCGCACCATTATCATCTGAAGGACCTGGTCTGATGAGCCATCTGTTCCTCAAAGTGCGCAGCGGCATGACGGATCGCATCGACGTGTCCGCGCTGACGGCAGCGCTTGTCGTGGCTCACACCGCTGATGACCTTGCCCGGGCCGCCCTGACAACCGGGCCGCACGCGCTGGCGGTCGGTGATGTGTTTGACGTGAGCGGCACGCGCGGCGACGGCACGGTGATCGAAACCGGCAGCGCACGGCTCGACGGCTTGGGCGAGGGGCTGGCGGTCGGTATTCTCATGATCGAGGGCAACGTCGGCATACGCGCCGGACGTGGCATGCGGGGTGGTCGCTTGGAGATCAAGGGTGCCGTCGGCGATCATCTCGCTACCGGCATGAAAGGCGGCGTGATCCACGTGACAGGATCGGCTGGCGACGGGGTCGGCGCCTTGAGCGCAGGTTTTCGCTTTGGCATGACCGGTGGAACCGTTGTGATCGACGGCGACGTGGGCGCGCGCGCTGGCGACCGGATGCGGCGCGGGCTCATTCTCGTTCGCGGTAAAACCGGCCCGGCGGCTGGATCGCGGATGGTCGGCGGGACGGTGATCGCCGAGGGCGAATTAGGTGCTGACCCTGGCCCGCTCATGAGGCGGGGCACGTTGATCGCGCCACACGCCGAGTCGCTGCTCGCGACGTTTTCCGACTGCGGCGTTCACGATCTCGTGATTCTCAAGGTCATGTGGCGGGCCTGGGCTCAGTCGCTCGGCCCCCTCGCGCCCAAGCCGATCCCAGCCCTCGTCCGGCGATTTGCTGGCGATCTGGCGACGATCGGTAAAGGCGAGGTGCTGTTGACGGCGGCGTGATACGCCATGAAAAATGACGCAGTGCACCCAGATCCGCGACTGTCATGGAACCGTTGTGAAGTCCGTCTGCTTTATTGTGCGTACAGTGCCTAACGACTGCCATCATAGATGGCTTCTGCGCCCAAGTTACGTCCTCGCTTGGCACCTTCTCGCTTGTCACGTTCTCGCTCGTTACGTTCTGGCTCTACGGTCCTCAGCCCCTACAGGAGTATTGGATGCTCGCGATCATCGTCTCGGCCTGCCTCGTCAATGACCCGGCCGCCTGCAAAGACTATAAGATCCCCCTCGACGCCAGCATCGACCCCACGCGCTGCGTGATGCACGCCCCGCCCCACGTCGCCAAATGGGCCGACGAACATCCAAATCTCGTGATCACCAAGTTTCAGTGCCGCCCGACCAACGAGAACGACATTTAACCGAACGCCTAACGCAACCGCAGCTTCGGTTTGTTTGAGCCAGCCTCCGAAAGGACGGCTGGCATTTTTTTTGCTTGGGATCAGCATCACCTTGGGTCGAGCCTGTTCTATTCGAGCGGTTCTATCTGGCGGGTCCCGTGCGCTCTCTTGCGCGTGACCGGAGCGTTCACTAACGTCGCGGGTAGATCGGGCCAACCGATCAGAGCGCGGGACGGGCGCAGCGGCGTTTTCGCTGACGGTTGCCGTTAACAACAGCGCGCCAACCAGGAAACGCCATGCTTGAAAACAAAGTGATCACGGCCGATGAAGCCATTGCGCTCATCAGCGACGAGGACGTGCTGACGACGACGGGCTTTGTCCAAAGCTGCATTCCTGAGGCGCTTCACGCGGCCCTCGAAAAGCGCTTCGTCGAAACCGGTAGCCCGCGCAACCTCACCCTGATCATGACGGCGGGCGCTGGCGACAGCAAAGGCCTTGGCACCGGCAGGCTCCATCACGAGGGGCTGTTGCGGCGCGTGATCGCGGCAAACTTCGGACGGATGCCCAAGGTCGCTCAGGCGGCCCAAGAGAACAAAATTCTGGGCTACAATATGCCCCAAGGCGTCGTATCCCAACTGTACCGGGCGTGCGCGGCCGGCCAGCCGGGACTGTTCTCGAAGGTTGGCCTCCACACCTACATCGATCCGCGCCACGGTGGCGGCAAGGTCAACGAGGTCACGACGGAAGACATCGTCAAACTCGTCGATGTCGATGGCGAAGAGTGGCTGTTTTATACCGCGACCAAGATCGACATTGCGTTCATCCGTGGTACCAGCGCCGATCCGTCGGGCAATATCAGCCTCGAAAAAGAAGCGCTGTCGCTCGACAACCTCGCCCAGGCGATGGCAGCCCGCAACAACGGGGGCATCGTGATTGCGCAGGTCGAGCGCATCGTGGAGCGCGGATCAATCCGTCCCAAGGACGTGAAGGTGCCGGGCATCCTCGTCGATTGCGTCGTGCTGGCCGCGCCTGAGATGCACCGCATGAACTACGGCGCGCAGTATAACGCGGCGCTGTCGGGCGAAATCCGGGTGCCCGTTACAAACATGGCCAAGATGGAACTCGACGAGCGCAAAATCATCGCGCGGCGGGCGGCGTTTGAACTCCCGCCGAACGGGGTCGTCAATCTCGGCGTCGGCGCGCCCGAAGGGATCGCCGCCGTTGCGAATGAAGAAAAAATCACGCCCTACATCACCTTGACGACGGAAGCGGGCGCGGTCGGCGGGGTGCTGGCGAGCGGATCAAGCTTTGGGTCGGTGACGAATGCTGACAGCATCAGCGACCA
>JBBRKD010000113.1:0-6070 GCA_038218255.1 Hyphomicrobiales bacterium
CAGCTCTTCCTCAAGGCGACCGGCGTGCCCGATACCGGCGTCACGGCCTTCGCCTCGCTCGCGTCTCAAGGCGTCAGCCTCGCCTATCAGGGCAACGGTCGCGTGAACGCGGCGAGCCGCCTCGCACTCGACGGCGTCGCTGGCATCAACGCCCGCGACGTCGCCGACGCGCTCGCCGTGTCGGGGCTGAGCCTCGGCCAAGGCCCGTTCGGCCTTCCGCTCGAAGGCCAGCTCCAGGTTAAATTGCAGGACGGTCATTTAGCGGTCAGCACGCGTGACATGAAAGTCGGCGCATCCGCGCTCACGGGTACGGCGTCGCTCTCAGCCGCCAAAGACGCGTCGACGCCCCGCGACCTTCAACTCGATGCCAAGCTTGATGACGCAAGCCTACCGGGCCTCCTCACCAGTCTCGCCGACCGTCGCCAGACGGGACCCATCGCAGCCGATGGGCAACGCAGCCTGTGGTCCGACCAGCCGCTGTCTCTGGCGGCCCTCGACGGGCTCACCGGGCGCATTCGCATGACAGCCAACCGCCTGCGCCTGATCGATACCGTTGCCCTATCGTCGGCCCAAATCGAAGCGACATTCAAACCCGGAAACCTCGCCATCACGGCACTATCAGGTCGCGGCCTTGGCGGCGCCGTCAACGCGAGGCTCACCCTCTCCAAGGCTCCGCTCGGCACTGAACTCACCGGCGACGTGGCGGTCGAGGGCGTTTCATTCCAATCGATCGACGCTGGCCTCGACGTCCCCGTCACCGGCAACGTCACGCTCAAAAGCAAAGCGGCAAGCGTCAGCGGCCTCGTCGCGTCGCTGAGCGGCACAGGCGCCCTCGACGCAGGCCCGGGCAAAATCACGGGCGTTGCGCCGTCTGCGGTGACCGCAGCCGTCGAACTGGCGCTGACTGGCAAGCTACCGCTTTCGGGCGAACCGCTTGCGCAGGCGATGCGCGACGGGCTTGCAACGTCGACACTGCCGGTGCCCGCGCGCAAGCTGAACGTCCGCCTGACCGACGGCGTTGCCCGCATCGTGCCATCAACCTTCGAGACCGCCAACGGCAAGACGACGCTCGACGCGTTCGCCGATCTCAATACGCTGCGTTTCACAGCCGATTGGAAGATCGAGGCGGCAGCCAAGCCCGGCGCGACGGGTAAGGCCAAAGCCCCTCTTCCGCCCGTGGTGGCGAGCGTCAGCGGCGTCTTGACCAGCCTCGCCGAGGCTGATCGCAAGCTCGCGACGACCACGCTCGAACAGGAACTGCAGCTCCGCAAGATCGAGCGCGACGCGGAGGAATTGGAGCGCCTGCGCATGGTCGACGACGAGCGCCGCAGGCAAGAAGACGAGCGCCGCAGGCAGGAAGACGAGCGCCGCAGGCAAGAGGACGAACGCCGTCTGACGGCAGAGGCCGAGGCAGCTGCCAAAGCGGCAGGATCAACCAACGCCGCTGCCCCATCCGCTGCCCCGCCGCTATCGCCGACCGTTCAAGCCCCACCCGTTGGTATCGGCCAAGCCGTCGCCCCTGCAGCCCAGGCCGGCAGCCAGCCTGTACCGCCCGTTCCGCCTGCCCCCGAACCGGCCGCTCGTCCGGCCAGCCCCGCTCGCCCGCCAAGCGCCGCTGCCAACCAGCGCCCTCGCAATACCGAAGGTATTCCCCAACCGCTCCAGAACAATTTCTGATCGCGCGTGCCAGCGCCGTCACGTCGCCACCTTGACGTTGCGCCCGCCCACATCCACGCTTTGCACCGCAACGTAATGCCGAGCACAAGACGACAGTGCCTGGAGGCTCAACCATGTCGGCCGAAATCGTGAACCTGAACCGCGCCCGCAAAAAGCGCGAGCATGCGCGCAAAGCGGCGGAAGCCGATGCGAACCGGGTCAAGTTTGGTCGCACCAAGACGGAGCGCGAGGTCGAAGCCGCCGATGCCGACCGCGCCAACCGCCTGCTCGATGGCGCGAAAGTTGGCGTCGCAGCCAACGAGGGTTCATTCCCCAGCACGTCCGCGCCCGACGACGACGAACTCGATCCAGGCAACGTCTCGTGACGCTTGATCACAATACTACGTCACAAATATCCGCAGCCACGCCCTCCCCGCGTGCGACCCGCCCCGTCAAGCGCTCGTTCTCGATCCGCGGTCACCGCACGTCGATCTCGCTTGAACACGCCTTCTGGGAAGCCTTGAACGACATTGCTTCGCTGAAGCGCATCTCACTCGCCCAGCTCGTCGCAGCCATTGACGAAACGCGCGGCACGGCGGGCCTCTCAGGCTCCGTCCGCATCCACATCCTCGACCATTACCGCCAACGGGCAACTCTGGTCGCCGTCGAAAGGTTTGCGTCAGGTGGCGCTCCCGGCGCTGGTTTCCCTGATAACGAGACCTGAAGACGCGGGCTCGTATCGGGTTTCTTGACCCAAATAAATTGGCATCGTTGAACGAAACGCTGTCAGTCGCTTCCTCGATCAACTGTGATCGTGTCTCGACAGGCGCTAAGCAAAATGCGGGGTGGTCCAGGACACCCGTTCAGGTCACATGGCGCGGGCGCGCGAATACAGGCATACACAACGCGACCTCTCCGCTCGCCCGATCGAGGACAACCGATTTGAAAGCCTGGACCCTGATCTGCCGTGTTGCACTTATCGCGAGCGTCGCGCTGGCAGCCGTTGGTGCATTGCATGCCGCCGCCGCCAAGAAACCGCCGATCGTCTCGCCAGCTCTCGTGTTCGATGCCAAGAGCGGCATGGTCCTGTTTGCCGAGGAAGCCGATACGCCTTGGTATCCGGCCTCCCTCACCAAGCTGATGACGGCCTATCTCGTGTTCGACATGATCAAGCGCGGCGAAGTTTCGCCGTCGCACGAGTTCACGATTTCCCCGCGCGCCAATCTCCAGCCCAAGTCCCGCGTCGGCATGGGCGCTGGCAAACGCATCACGGTCCAAACCGCGCTCGAAGGCCTGATCGTGCATTCGGCGAATGATTTCGCGGTTGCGCTCGCCGAAGCCGTGTCAGGCTCAGAAGACGAGTTCGTCGCCGAGATGAACGATACCGCGCTCAAGCTCGGCATGACGCGCACGAAATTCGCTAACGCCAACGGACTGCCGCAAGAGGGGCAGGCGACCACGGCGCGCGACATGGGGCTGCTGGCCCGCGCGCTCATCAAGAATTTCCCCGAATGGCTGCCGCTCTATACCAAGATCGACGTCCAGATCGGCAAGCGCTCGTTCCACACCCACAATAAGCTGCTCGAACAGTTCGACGGTGCGGATGGTATGAAGACGGGCTTCACCTGCGGCGCTGGCTATAATCTGGTGGCAAGCGCAACCCGCAACGGTCGCAAGATCGTTGCGGTCGTGCTTGGCGATCGCACGGGCGGCGAACGCTCGCAACGCGCCATGAGGCTGCTGGAGGCGGCCTTCGCAACGCCCGTCGGCACGGCCATCGACATCAAGACGATCGAACCCGAGCCGGTCACGGGCGAATCGCTGCTGGATGCTCCGTTGTTTACAGCGGCTCGCAATTTCTCCGCGCTGCGCTCGATCAAGAACTGTTGGGGCGACCCGCCCACGGTTGCAAAGCCAACCGAGCCGAACGCGGCATCGGGACCAGCAGCAGCTTCTGCCCCGGCAACGGCACCCAACCCCGGTCCGGTCACGACGACCGCAACACGTTGAACTATTTGACGGTTTTAATCTCGCTTTGAGCTCAGTCACGACTGGTGTCAGGGTCATTATCGCGAGCTGCCGCCATCGCGCGGTCGATTTCATCGTCTGCCGTGACGACCGGCATGACGACAACCATGCGCCCAGCCGCCACATCCACGGTCGGCACGCAGGCGTCCGTGAACGGCACATATTCCGTGCGCTCGCCTCCCGTGAGCCGGATTTCGATCAGGTCGCCCGCTCCGAAATTATCCACCGCGATCACGTCGCCGACGCGATGCCCGGCGCCATCGACCGCCGCAAGCCCGATCAGATCTGCGTGATAGAACGCGCCCGCTTCAGCAGGCGGCAGCCGGTCGCGCGCGATCCACAGTTCCGTGCCGCGATAGCGTTCGGCTGAAGTCCGGTCGCCGACACCCTCCAATCGGCACACGACGCCGCGATCCATGACGCGAACGACGCGCAACGGCGGCACGGGTTGGCCCTGCGCGGTCTCAAGAGCCCCGTAGGCAGCAATGTCGGCAGGATTGTCCGCATAGCTGCGCACGATCACATCGCCGCGAATTCCATGCACGGTTGTGATCTCGCCAAGCAGGATGCGTGTGTTGCGGCTCATAGGTCGCGCTCCGGTTCCAAAGCGGTCTTGTGCCGGAAAACGGACATTTGCGGCAGCAAAAAACCGACTATGAGTTCGGTACCGGCCCCTTGAAAACCAATTCGATCCTCACTTGCCCGCCATCGACATCGACAACGGTCGAAGCCGCATCATGGCCTGACAGCTCAAGATCGGCGGCAACCGGGATATCGCGTCGATCCGCACGCGGCGTCCGATCGGTCACCAACATGCCACCGGGCGGCACCTGCAGGCGGCCGGAGATGCGATTGCGACCCGTCGCGGGATCGAAATGACAGTGCCCGGTGAAAACGCCACCCCAACGATCCGACCCGAGCAGGCGACCGGCCTTGAGGGCAACGAGGAGGCTCTCGCTGAACGGATCGTCCGTTCCCTCGCACCGGTAAAAAAGTTCATAGACGCCGTCTGCAAGCATGCAATGGCCCGCATCATTCACGCCAACGGGTCAAACCGTCAGCCTCAGTTCCAGATGCTGGTGGTGTTGCATGAACCAGGCCAACAACAGCCCGGATCATCGACGAACCGGACACGTGAAAGGTCCCGCAGATACAGCCTCAGGCGGCGAGCGCCAACGGACGCTTGCAAAGCGTGGTTGCGATGAGGTCCACCGCGCGCGACCAGTCCGTGCTCTCATCGTCTGCGTCGAGCCCGAAAGCGCTCAGCGCATCGGCTGGCTGTCCGCCATCGCGAAACACGCGCGCGCACGCCTGACGGCTGTAGCCGATCGCCTGCGCCCACTGCACGGAGTTGATATGGTTGGGGGTCATGTCGCAATCATCCTTGTTTCAGGGTCAAACAGACCCGTGTACCGCCAACGCAAACGCCACTGACAAATAGAAAGAAAGTCGGCAGGTACAAATCAACGCTGTTGTGGGCACTACGCGAGACCGTGCCACGTGCCACATTGGAGAACGGGTCTCCACGCTGCCCTGTACCTGCCGTTCCGTTGGCGGCGCGCACCCGCGCCAGCCGAATGTCTTGATGAACTCTTGCTACTTGACGGTCTCTGCCACAGGCAACGTCACGGCTGACCGCCCATCTCGCTGCTCGGCCATAGCACGCATCACTGATCCTGCGACATCACTCAAACGGACCCAACTCTCCACGCCACACCTCAACGGTTACTGCCACGACAGCCCCAAACTCCCAGCCCGCGAACGGCCAATCGCACAACGCACACGCCTACGCTCAGGCCGCTCGCTTTGATGGGGGCAGCACCGTTTCCGGCGCTTTGAATGGGGACACAACGCATCAACGCAACTGGACGACGCAACGCACGCGACAAGACACAACGGGGACGCAACACACGCGACTGGAACGCAAAGGACGCAACACACACATCAGGTGACGGAACTTACGAGGAACAAAACTTGATCCGTTGTCCTTGGGAGCGGCGCGAAACCCGTGTGCGCCGCTGACAATCACCATTAACCGTGACTTCAAGGCCACGAAAAGGCGCGATTTTGTCCGAGAGGTGAAGAAATCGTTGACACCGGATGAATAATGCCAGGCGCAGGCTGTTTTGCGAGCGTGCGTCCGAGTTAAGGCACTGGCAAATATAATGAATTTAAAATAGTCTGCTGAAGGGAAAGTTATTCACAGCTTCCAGGATGGAACATTTGTTCCCGATAGATTCGCAATAAAGCCCAAGCGCGGTTGGCTCCGCCGTCGCACGGCGCTCTGTCAGTTCACTAAAGCTCCACCCGACGCGAGTGAGCCTGGGAGCAAAGCGACCCGCGCACGGTTGCGCGCCCCACCCCCCAACCCCTGTGAACCGCCTGT
>JBBRKD010000114.1:0-6061 GCA_038218255.1 Hyphomicrobiales bacterium
GACCGCGCCAACCATCAGCATTGCGGCGAGCACCGCGTCCACGTTCTGGTTGCTGGTCGCATGCAGGACGGTCGTCAACGCCGTGACGCACCCGATCTGGAACAACGAGGTGCCGATGACGACGCTCGTCGGCATGCGCAAGAGGTAGATCAGCGCCGGAACCATGACGAAGCCACCGCCAACACCCATGACGGCGGCGAGCAACCCCACGAACGCGCCGATCGCCAGCGGTGGCACCACGCTGAGATAGAGCTTGGACCGGTGGAACCGCATTTTCCAAGGCAGCGCGTGGATAAAACTCGTGTGCTCTCGGCTTCGTTTGGGCGCGATTCCACGCTGGACTTTGCGCAATGTCTGCAGGCTTTCGATCATCATCAGCAGGCCGATCGAGCCCAGGAAGACGACGTAGGCGAGTGAGACGAAGAAATCGAGCTGACCAGCAGCGCGCAAAACGCGCACGACTTCCACGCCGATCAGGGCTCCAACCAATCCGCCCGCGAGCAGCACGAGCCCCATCTTGAAGTCGACGTTATTGCGCCGGTACTGGGCAATCGTTCCCGAAACCGACGACGCGACGACCTGGGCCGACCCTGTGCCAATGGCGACGGCAGGCGGGATACCGGTGAGAATCAACAGCGGCGTAATCAAGAACCCACCGCCAACGCCAAACATGCCCGACAGGAAGCCGACAGCAGCCCCCATCCCGACATAGAGGAACAGGTTCGCAGCCGTTTCGGCGATCGGCAGATAAATGTTCATCCAGCGCTCCCCGAGTTGCGGCGGCACGCACAACCGTAGCTGAAATTTCGCGTGCGACCACTGGGGGGCTTCATAGGAAGATCGCCTTCCTGGCATTGTCATCCAGCAGTAGGTACTGGCCAGGCTCCAGATCGGCAGGGAGTTGAAGCCCGCCGACCGCACTGCGATGAAGCGCAGTTACGTGGTTGCCAAGCGCTGCAAACATCCGGCGCACCTGATGATACCGGCCCTCGGTCAGGGTCACGTCGACGATGGGGGTCGACGTCACGCCGTTAGATGTCAGGTCCAGATCGACCGGCAGCAGCGGCTTGTCTTCCCCATCGAGCATCAGCGTGCCGGAGGCAAGGACGGCGACCTCGTTCCCGCGTAAGGGCCGTGCGAGGGTCGCACGGTAGCGCTTGGAAACGTCGCTTTTGGGCGCGATGACGCGGTGGAGAAACCCGCCATCATCCGTGAGCAGCAGGAGACCTGACGTCTCCTTGTCGAGCCGACCGATTGTCGAGATCGCAGGCTTGCGTGTGCGCCAGCGCGGCGGCAACAACCCATAGACCAACGGCCCCGCTTCCTTGTGGCTGCAGGTGACGCCAAGCGGTTTGTGCATCATCAGCACCAGACCCGGCGGCGGATCGAGCGACTGACCTTGCACCCGCATGCGGGCGCTCAGCTCCGGCGAGACCGGGACATGGGTGTCGGCGTCCGTGACTGGGGTGCCATCAAGCGTGATGCGGCCCGCTTTCACCAGCGACTGGATGTCCTTGCGCGACCCATAGCCCATGTTGGCAAGCAGCCGATCCAGCCGAAGCGTGGCAGCCGCACTCATCGGGCAGCTTTCCAAGCGCGGTCGATGGCAGCTTTGGCCGCCGACGATTTCGCTGAAGCGGACTTTGCCGACACGGTGGCCTTGCGGGCCGCATACACCTTGAACCCCTTGGCCTGGGCAATCAGCTCGACGGAATCAAACAAAGGCGTCAGCGTTTCTTCATACGGGAGATGGCGGTTCGCCGTGAGCCACAGCACGCCACCGGGGCGGAGCATCTCGGCCGCACGCGTGATGAACGACTGGCCAAGGCTACGGTCCTCGGTGCCGACGTCATGGAACGGCGGGTTGGTGACCACGAAATCGAGCCCGGTCGGCAGCGTCTTTGCGGTGCGCACGTCGGCCCACAGCGTCGTGACGCCTGCGACGTGCGTGTTGCGCTCGGCAACGGCCAGCGCGCGCTCATCGATGTCGATCAGTGTCATCTGTGCGCACGCCCCGCCCGCAAGCGCTGCGTGCGCGAGAATGCCGATCCCACAGCCAAGATCGGCGCCACGGCCCTTCAGTGGGGGCAGATGCGCAATCAGAAGTTCAGAGCCTGGATCAATGCGGTCCCAGTTGAAGAGACCTGGCTGCGACCACAAGCCAAGATCGGGCAGGATGCGGGGCGCGCCGGCCGCGATCGCGTCGTCGAGCCCGATCGGGTGCTCGACGCACCGCGTGAGCGCGATGCGGACATGCTTGCGGTGCTCGGGCTCAACGGCACAGCCGAACGCTTCCAGCTCCGCCTTGATCCGCGTGCCGCCCTTGTCCTTGGCCGCAAACACCGCAAGCGGCGCACCTGGAACGAGCGCGCGCAAGGCAAGCGCCAGCACATGGCGGCGCTCAATCGTACTGGCCGGGGCATGCACCGTGAGGCCAGAGCAGCTCTGCGGGTGCCAACCACTGAGCACGGTTGCGCCGGGCACGAGGGGCGAGCATTGCACCGTACCGCGTTCCAGATCGAAGAGACCCGTCGGCATGTGGCCATAGAGGCCGAATGTCTGCGCTGTCGTCACGGTGCAGGCGACCTTTCAAGTTTCGCGTCAACCAGCGAGCATGGCGTCGCCGTCGCCGCCGCCAGCTTTGGCGCTTGCGGCTGGCGCGACCGGCTTGACGCGCAACGCCGTGATCTTGTTGCGGGATTTGCGCAGGACTTCGAACCGGTAGCCGTGAAACGTGAAGGCCTGGCCTGGCTCTGGGATCGTCTGCGCCTCGTGGATGACGAGACCCGCGATGGTCGTCGCCTCCTCGTCGGGCAAATCCCAGTCCATCTGGCGGTTGAGATCGCGGATCGCGACCGTGCCGTCGACATTGACGGTGCCATCGGCCTGCGGGCGGATCGCGCTCTCGTTGCCGTCATGCTCATCGGCAATCTGACCGACGATCTCTTCCAGGATGTCTTCAAGCGTGATGAGCCCCTGAACTTCGCCGTACTCGTCGACGACGAGTGCCATCTGCTGTTTCTGTTTGAGAAACTGGTTGAGCTGGTCTTTGACGCTCGTCGTATCGGGCACGAACCACGGCTTGGCCGCAAAGCTCATGATTTCGAGCTGGCTCACGTCCCAATTTTTCTTGCCGAGCGCCACCAGCAAGTCTTTCGTGTGCAAGACGCCCACGATGTTTTCAGGTTCGTCCTTCCAGATCGGCACCCGGGTGTACTGAGATTTCAGCACCTCATCGAGGATCGTTTGAGGCAGGTCATCACCGTTGACCGTTTCCATCTTGGTGCGATGGACCATGATATCGAGGACCTGCAGATCGGACAGGTCGAGCACGCCACCGAGCATGTTGGCGTCGCGGCGGGACACAGCCCCCCCCTTCGTGCCAAGTTCGATCGTGCCACGCAGCTCTTCGTGAGCGGCAAGGAAGTTCGCCTCGTCGTCCTTCTTGGAGGGCGTGAGCTTGAGCAACAGGCGGACGACGACCTGCATCATGATCGTCAGCGGCGTTAGCACCAGGATCGTCACCCGCATGAATGGGGCGACAGCCAGAGCCACGTCGTCAGGCTCGGCAAGCGCGTAGGTCTTGGGCAAAACGGCTGAGAAGATGACGATCAATATCGTCATGACGGCGGTCGCATACACCACGCCAACCTCGCCGACGAGGGTCACGGCCAGCGCGGAGGCAAGCGCTGCGGCCAGAACGTCGACGAGCGTGTTGCCGAGCAGAACGGAGCCGATCACCTTCTCGGGGTTGGTCATCAACCGGTTCACGAGGCGGGCACGCGTGTTGCCCTCCTGTTCGAGCGCGTGCATGCGAGCGCGCGAAGACGCCGTGAGGGCCGTTTCGCTCATATTGAAGAACGCCGACAGTGCGAGCAAAATCACGATTGCGATGAGAATAATGATGATTTCCAGGGACATGACTACTTCGCAATCTCCTCGGCCAGGAAGGCCTTGACGGTCTCGGGCTCGATGTCGCGCGTGATGAACGCCTCACCGATGCCGCGCGCCAGGATGAACGTGAGGCGCCCCGCTTTCACTTTTTTGTCCTGACCCATGAGCGTGAAGAGCGTGTCGGCGTCAGCCCGACCTCCGGGAATGTCGCCGATCCGCGTCGGCAGGCCGACGGCTGCGAGATGGCGCGACACGCGCGCAGCCGTGCCGCTCGCGCACGACCCCTGACGCTCCGACAGCTTGAACGCCAGCACCATGCCGATGGCGACGCCCTCGCCATGCAACAGTCGGTTGGAATAGCCGGTCCAGGCTTCGAGCGCATGACCAAAGGTATGCCCAAGGTTCAACAGCGCCCGGTCGCCGGTCTCGTGCTCGTCGCGCTCGACGATCACAGCTTTCGCCTTGACGCTCGTCTCGATGGCATACGCAAGCGTTGCGGCATCGTTGCCGAAGATGCCGCGCCAATTGGCTTCGAGATACGCAAAGAACGCAGCGTCGCCGAGCAGCCCGTACTTCGCCACTTCGGCGTATCCTGCCCGCATTTCGCGCACCGGCAGCGTCGTCAAAACATTCGTGTCGGCGAGCACGAGGCTCGGCTGATGGAAGGTGCCGATCAGGTTCTTGCCCTGCGGCGTGTTAAGCCCGGTCTTGCCGCCGACCGAACTGTCGACCTGGGCGAGCAGCGACGTCGGGATCTGCACGAAGCGAACCCCCCGCCTCAGGATGCTGGCGGCAAAGCCTGCCAGATCACCGATGACGCCGCCGCCGAAAGGCACGACAAGATCGCCGCGTTCTAGCCCAAGGCTCAGCAACTGCTCGCACAGGGGGCCGAGTTCGGCAAAGCTCTTGGTCTTTTCGCCCGCAGGCAGCGCGATGGTGCCGACCAAGGCATTGGTTGCGCGCAAACTTGCTTCGAGCGTGTCGAGATGATGCCGCGCAACATTCACGTCCGTCACGATGGCGCACTTCACGCCACCGAGCCGTTCAGCGATCAACCGGCCAGCGTCTGCGACAAGGCCGGGTCCAATCAACACGTCATAGGCGCGGCCCGGCAGGGCGACTGAGACGACAGCAGTGGGCTTCACCTGGACCTGCGTTGCATTCACGAGAGCTGCCGACACGCCACGTTCCACCATTTTGGAGTTGGCCACCATTTTGGAGTTGGATTGTGCACCCGGGGGAACGTGCGAACTTAAAAGCGCACGGTGCTGCTTCAGGGCTTCGATAACGTCGGTGACGATGTGATCATGGGCAACATCGCGGCTCTCGATCGCAAGATCGGCTTCCTGGTAGATCGGATAGCGCTGAGCCATCAAGTTGCGCATGGTCGCCTCAGGGTCGCCCGACCTCAGCAACGGCCGCGTATCGCGCTTGCCGACACGCTTCATCAGGACGGGCAGATCAGCCTTCAGCCAGATTGAAATGCCGCTCTCTTTAATCTTGGCCCGCGTCTCGGGATTGATGAACGCGCCGCCGCCAGTCGCAAGCACCTGCGGGCCGTTGCCCAACAGGCGGGCAATCACGCGGCGTTCGCCATCGCGGAAGTAGGCTTCCCCGTGGTCTTCGAAGATCTCGTTGATCGATTTGCGGGCCGACGTCTCGATCTCGTCATCCACGTCGACGAACGGCAGGCCGAGGCGGGCAGCCATCCGGCGGCCCACTGACGATTTCCCACAGCCCATCAACCCGACCATCACGATCGATCGATGACCGAGCGCCTGGCGAATGCCACTCACAGTGATCGTCTCATTGCTTTGCATGATTGGCCGACTGGCTTGGCATGTGATTCGGTTCGTCTTTCTTCCGCTCGTTCATCGTGACGATTGTCTGTGGATCGCGCCCGGCTTCGCCAGATACGACCACCGTACGCAACATTTTCATCCCGTCGGCCACTCGGCGATTGCCGACCCACCATAACATGTTGGCGCACGATCCTCGTGTTTCGTCTGAGGGCACACCGCCCCAGGGCGCCCGCTGCCCACTTGATCTTGGGGCCATAATGACGCCAACAAGTGCCGTGACATACCACTGCGGAGCGGGTTCGACAAAATGCCGAGTTTGTTGCGGTTTCTCGTCGTTGTCGGCACGCTCACCGGGATTGTCTCCG
>JBBRKD010000115.1:0-6024 GCA_038218255.1 Hyphomicrobiales bacterium
CGCCACCCGATTGCGCGAGAGCGCTACGTCTTGGCGCAGGTCACGGTGGCCGATGACACGGCACGTGCTCCCATCGCCCCGCCGCCGAGAGACTGCGACATGGCGCCTGCGAGCGTTTTTTCGTCTCCGCTTGGCTCCACCGCGCCAACCGCCACCGTGCAGCCTGCTGGAGCCCCGGTCAGTGTGACCGCGCTGCCCTTGGCGAAATCGAACGCAATGAAAAAGCTTTCATCGTAGACCGCAAAATTAAAGCCGACCGCCTTGGGTTCCAGTCGCTTGGCCAATGGCAACTTGAAATGCAGGGTGAGCACGCCGTTCGCGTGTTCAAGCCAGGGTTCCTGCGGCGCCCCAAACGTGAGCGCCGTTTCGCCGAGCTTGGCGTACGTGAAGTAGGCAAACTCCTTGAGGCCATCCATGTTGACCTTGGCAAGTTCGGCCAGTTCCTCGCGGGAGTAGATCCCGTCCTTGTTGGTATCAAGCCCATCGATCGCCATCGCAGAATAGTATTCGTCGAACGTCCAGTGGTTCTGCACGCCTGCAATTGCGCCAGCTTCGAACATCACTTCGGCTTTCGCGGTCACGAACACATGCGGATGGGCGACAGCCGCCGACGACGCGCCAACCAATCCCGCCATCACCAGACTCAGACGGAAATGAAATGCCTGTTGCATCAAAGCCAGAAGGGGATGGGCCACGCGTGTTCTCCTCTGTGTCGGCGTCATTGTCTTCAAAACGGCGGACGGCCTGCGAATGCAGGGACCGCCCCTTCAGTCCAGCATCACAGTCCAGCATCACAGTCCAGCATCACAGTCCAGCACCACGCTTGCTCACCCCCAAGTTGGCTGATATGTAACACTATAACATAACAAGAGCACCCGTCCTCGATGCCACACGTCACGTCTTGGGTCCATAACATAGCGGTCCCGGTCATATCCGCCATGATCACCTCGATACCGCTGGCTTGCGCAGCGTTTGGTGCCGATATCGCCGTGGTTGTGACCTCTAAACCCGTCCATTCTTTGACCGCCGCCGTCATGGCCGGCGTCGCGGTGCCAAGCCTTTTGGTCGAGGGTCAGGCATCGCCCCACACGTTTGCGCTCAAACCGTCAGGCGCCGCCGCCGTCCAGGCCGCAAACATCTTCGTGCGCGTCAGCGATGCCATCGAACCGTTCACAACGCGCGTTATTGCGAGCTTACCCCGCTCCGTCACCGTTGTGACGCTCGCCGACGCACCGGGGCTGATCCTGCTCAACAAACGCTCCGGCGCGACCTTTGAAGCCGATGGTCACGCCCATGGTCATGCCGGGCACGACGCCGCCCACGACACTGCCGCCGACCACGACGATGACACCAACGGCAGTAGAGACGGGCACGTCTGGCTCGATCCTGCCAATGCCGCCGCCATGGTCTCGCAGCTGGCAGCTGTCTTGGCGCAAAAAGACCCCGAACACAGCGTTCAGTACGTGGCCAACGCTGCGGCCGTCAAAGCCCGCCTTGCCGCGCTGACGGCTGACATCGAAGCCCAAGTGAAGCCCGTGCAGGGGCGCCCGTTCGTGGTTTTCCACGACGCCTACCAGTACTTCGAAACCCGCTTTGGTCTGCCAGCGTCGGGGGCCATCACGGTCAGCGCCGACGTAACACCGAGCGCCAAGCGCCTCTCGGCGGTCCGCGCGAAGATTGCGACGCTGGATGCGGCGTGCGTGTTTGCCGAGCCGCTGTTTTCGCCCAAGCTCGTCGCAGCCGTCACCGAGGGTACTCGCGCGCGCGCAGGCACGCTTGACCCGGAAGGCATCGTGCTGGAGCCAGGACCTGAGTTGTATTTCACGCTCATGCGGTCGCTCGCAACCAACCTCACTGCCTGCTTGAAGCCAGCGGCCTGATCAACGTTCCAGATCAAACTGCCTGATCAAGCTGCCTGATCAAACCGCATGATGACCTTGCCTGATCACCGCGTCCGGACGCGCGCCCCAGCGGGCGGTTTTTGCCATTTGTCCCACACGCGCCATGCGAGCAACGCCGCCGTGATCGCTGCATAGATCAACGGTTCAGGCGGCCACCGTTTGACGAGCAAGATGTAATGCAGGCAAGCGGCAGCCGCCGCCAGATAAACCCACTTGTGCAGCATCTGCCAACTTGCGGCCCCCAGGCGCTTGATCATCGCCGAATTCGACGTGATCGCGAGCGGCACCAGGATGGCAAACGACACCATGCCGACCGTGATGTAGGGCCGCTTGAGGATATCTTTCCAGATTGCAGCCAAGTTCAAGTCCATGTCGAACCAGATATACACCGTCACATGCAGGAGCGCGTAGGCGAACGCGACAAGGCCGAGCGCGCGCCGGTAGCGGATGAGATTGATGCCCGCCATCTTCCGCAACGGTGTCACCGCAAGCCCGACGATCAAAAAACGCAACGACCACTCGCCGAGAGAATGTTCGAGCGCCTTGATGGGTTCAGCCCCAAGCAGGCCCGTGAACGCCAAATAGAACACGTAAGCGGCAGGAACCATACCGAGCGTATAAATGCCGGTTTTGATCCACTCGGGCGAGAGCGTCAACGACGACGCGGGTGTCTGCGTGCTCACAGCCGGGCTCCTGCCTCAGTAGTTGGCTTTGAGGTCCATGCCGGCATAGAGGCTTGCAACTTGATCGGCATAGCCGTTGAACATGAGCGTTTCGCGACGCTTGTTGAACACGCCGCCTTCGCCGATCCGCCGCTCGGTTGCTTGCGTCCAGCGCGGATGATCAACCTTCGGGTTTACGTTGGAATAGAAGCCGTATTCGTTAGGGCCGGCCGCATTCCACGTGGTTTTTGGCTGCGCTTCCGTCAGCGTGATCCCCACAATCGACTTGATGGACTTGTACCCATATTTCCACGGCACGACGAGGCGCAGCGGCGCACCGTTCTGGTTGGGCAGCGTCTCACCATAGAGGCCGACCGCTAGGATTGTCAGCGGATGCATCGCCTCGTCCATCCGGAGGCCTTCCACATAAGGCCACGGCAACGGCTGAAACAGGCCCTTCTGGCCTGGCATCTCTGAGGGACGCACGAGCGTCTCGAAGGCGACGAACTTGGCCGACCCTTGTGGATCGGCGCGCTTGATCACATCGGCGAGCGGAATGCCGACCCACGGAATGACCATCGACCAGGCCTCGACGCAACGCATACGATAGATGCGCTCTTCGAGCTGTGAGGGCTTCAGCAGGTCTTCGAGCTGGATATCGGCTGGCTTGTTCACGAGCCCGCCGACCTTGACGGTCCATGGTGTGGTCTTGAGACTTCCAGCCTTGGCCGCTGGATCGCTCTTGTCGGTTCCGAACTCGTAGAAGTTGTTGTAGCTCGTCACGTCCTTGAGAGAGGTTGGTTTCTCGTCGGTCGAGAACGGGCTTTTGAGGGTCTCGAGCTTTGCGGCCTCAGCGCCGTGCGGCAGGCCGAACAATCCAGCCGCCCCGATGCCAACAGCGCCAGCTATGAACTCCCGGCGGCGGAGATAAATCCCGCGCGGCGTGATCTCGGACGAGACAATATCGCTCTTGGCACGGATCAGCATGTAAAGGCTCCTGGGGGGATGATCGAACGCCGCGACGGTACGCGATAGCGACGGTTTGGTCTCGCGTTCTGTTTGTATGTCGGCCTTTAGCACCGCTTTGTTACGGGCGTGGGGCGGTTCCCATGTTGAACACGCGCGTTGGCTGGAGCGCTCCTTTTTCGATCTCGCCGATGGCGACGATCTGCCCCTTGCAAATGGCATAGGCGAGCCCGGTGTGGACGGGCGCATCGCGGCCGCGGATCAGAATCGACTGCCCGCGCGCCAGCGTCGCAGCATCGGACGAGGAGACCGAAATCTCTGCAATGTCGGTGAGCGCGGCTTCGACGGGAAGCATCAAGCGCAGCGCCGGGTCAGGAGACGGTGCGACGGCGCCCTCGGCGGCACCGTCATCCGCGCGACCCAGCGCATCGGCTATATCTGACAGCGTCACCGCATCCGCCTCGCTGAACGGGCCGACGCGGGTGCGCCTGAGGGCTACAACATGCCCATAGCAGCCCATCGCGCGGCCCAAATCGCGCGCGATGGCCCGCACGTAGGTGCCCTTGCCGCATTCGGCTTCAAACACCGTCCGGTCGTCGTCTGGCATGTCCACAACGGCAAGCCGGTCGATCACGACGGGGCGCGCCTCCAAAATGACGGTCTCCCCGTCGCGGGCGAGATCATACGCTCGGTTGCCATCGACTTTGATCGCGGAAAACTGCGGTGGAACCTGGAGGATTTCTCCCGTGAAGGCCGCCAGATGCGCTTCGATCTCCGGCAAGGTCGGACGTTTATCGGATCGCTGCGTCACAGCGCCTTCGGTGTCATCCGTCGTGGTCTCGGCCCCCCAACGGACCGTGAACCGGTAGGCCTTTTCGCCATCGACCGCGAACGATACGGTCTTCGTGGCCTCGCCGAGTGCGATCGGCAGAATGCCCGTGGCCAGCGGATCGAGCGTCCCGGCATGACCGGCCTTCTGCGCGTCAAACAGCCGTTTGATGGCTCCGACGGCTTGCGTTGAGGTCATCTCCAGTGGCTTGTCGAGAATAACCCAGCCGTGAACCGGATTGCCTTTTTTGCGTCGTGCCATGGTGTCTTGGGGCTCACGTAGAAAGCGAATGAAACGAGGGCGTCTGGGCTTAAGATGACTGGCAAGCAGAATGACTGGCAAACTGCCCCGCACGTGTGACGACGCGTTGCGTCCGCGTTAGGGTTTTTCCAGGTCGGACCGCACCTTGTCCAGCAGGCGGTCGATCCGTGTCGCTTCATCGAACGTCGCATCGTGCTTGAAACGGACATCTGGCGCGAACTTGAGGTTGATCGCCTTGGCGATCACGCTGCGGATGTATTTTTTATGCGTGTTCAGCGCGGCTACGACCTCGTCGACCTTCAACCCGCCGAGCGGCATCACATAGACGGTCGCGAGCTTCAAATCGGTCGACATCCGCACTTCGGGAATGGTCACGGGGGTGGCGGCCAGCACATCGTCGTGGATGTCACCGCGTGACAGCATGGACGCCAATTCGTGCCGGATCATTTCGCCGACGCGCAGCATCCGCTGCGTGGGGCCAGCCGCAGGAGCACCGGCTCGCGATTTTGCCGTGGAACCGGGGCGCGTCTCGTCGTCGTCACGGGATTTACCGCGCCCCTGACGGGTGCGGGATGTGCTGTTGGCCATCTGACATCCGCTGCGGAGTTGAACCGCACGCGGCCTCTTATGATTGATGTATGCGGGAGAGCGTTAGACTGCACCGCGCGCCCTGGCAATCGGCGCGTCAGCGCAGCGAGCCGCGAGAACGGCCCGACCGTTGACAGCCAGGCCGGAGGAATGTACCGATTAGTACACACTAAACCTATTGGTACACAAAGCTGGAGTTATTCAATGTCGCGCCCCCCGTTTCCCCCGTTCACTGCCGAAACCGCAGCTCAGAAGGCGCGCATGGCCGAAGACGCGTGGAACTCGCGCGATCCCGCCCGCGTGGCGCTCGCCTATACCGTGAACACGCGCTGGCGCAACCGGGCGGAATTCCCGGTCGGTCGCGATGCCGTGGAAGCCTTTCTCGCCCGCAAATGGCACCGCGAACTCGACTATCGCCTCATCAAAGAAGTCTGGGCGTTCCGCGACAACCGGATCGCGGTGCGGTTCGCCTATGAATGGCACGACGAGGCGGGCAACTGGTTCCGCAGCTATGGCAACGAGAACTGGGAGTTCGACGCGAACGGCCTGATGGACGTGCGCTATGCGAGCATCAACGACATGCCGATCCAAGCCGCCGATCGCAAGTTCCATTGGCCGCACGGCCGCCGCCCGGATGACCACCCCAGCCTGTCCGAGCTGGGGCTTTAGGCCCACGATGCCACGCCAGATCGCCGAACGCTCCGACGCGATCCCAGCGCTCGCGGAAGTCTTCCGCGAGCACGGCTACGAGGGCGCGAGCCTCGCGCTGATCACGGCGGCGACCGGGTTGGGCAAGGGCAGCCTGTACCACTTCTTC
>JBBRKD010000116.1:0-6006 GCA_038218255.1 Hyphomicrobiales bacterium
AAGGTCCTGCCGCGAAGGTGGGTTGTCGAGCGTACCTTTGGCTGGATGATCCGATGGCGACGCCTTGTGCGCGACTATGAGCAGCGGATCGACCTCTCGCAGGCCATGATCATGGTTGCCATAGGCGGCATCATGCTGCGCAGAAATGCTCACCCCTGATTTTCAAAACGGACTCTTACGAACATGAAGACCGTCATCATCGAGCAACGCAACCTTGATGCGCTATTGGTGCAGTCCGGCGATATACTACTAAACGAGGGAGGCGATCGCGATAAGATTGGACGCGGCTGGGTGTTTGAGGGCCAGATCGCTTCTTGCGTTCACCAGAATCACGTCTTCAAGGCTCGCGTTGTCAGCGAAAATGTCGATCCTTATTTTGTATCGCGCTACTTAAATGAGTTCGGACGCAGGTTCTTTATTGATGAAGGCAAGCAGACGACGAACCTTGCATCGATAAGTTTGACCAAAATCTCGCGGGTGCCGGTTCCCGTGCCACCGAGGGCAGAACTTGAGGAACTGTTAACAGCCTTCAATGCGTTATCCAATTCAATGCCCGAACTCGACGGGACGGATGCCAGCGCAGCTCTCCGTCAGTCCATCCTAGCCGCCGCGTTCCGTGGCGAGCTGGCCTGATGCCCGCGCCCGCCAGTCCGAAGATCTACCACATCGTCCACCACGACAAGCTGCCCGCGATCATCGCAAGCGGCGGCCTGCTCTCGGACGCCGCGCTGATCGCATCGGGCGCAATGCCGGGAACGTCGATCGGCATGGGCTCCATCAAGGCCCGGCGACTGCGCTTGCCGGTGGACGCGCTGCCCGGCGTCTCGGTCGGCAGTTGCGTTCCGTTCTATCTTTGTTCACGCTCATTGATGCTGTATGTCATCCACATGCAGAACCATGCCGACCTCGAATATCGCGGCGGTCAGGAACCGATCGTGCATCTCGAGGCGGACCTGCGCGCGACCGTCGCCTGGGCGCAAGCCAACCACGTGGGCTGGGCGGTGTCGCTCGGCAACGCGGGCGCGGTATTCACCGAGTTCCGCGCGTCGCTCGACGTGCTCGCGCAAATCGATTGGCCCAAGGTGCACGCGCGCGACTTCCGCCCGCCAGAGGTCAAGGCTGCGAAGCAGTCCGAGTTCCTGTTTGCGGGCCGATTCCCGTGGGAGCTGGTCGAGCGGATCGGCGTTCGCACCCACGCCGTCGCCGCGCAGGTCGGGGCCGCGTTCCCGGCCGCCTCCCATCGACCGAGGGTGGAAGTCCGGACGGATTGGTATTACTGAATCCTATGGAGACCCGGCCATGATCCGCTACACGACGGGCGACCTGCTCGCGGCCGACGCGGACGCGCTGGTCAACACGGTCAATTGTGTCGGCATCATGGGGCGCGGCGTCGCGCTGCAGTTCAAGACCGCGTTTCCGGCCAACTTCAAGGCCTATGAAGCCGCGTGCAAGCGCGGCGAGGTGCAGCCCGGGTGCATGTTCGTCGTCCGCAACGACGTGCTGACCGGGCCGAAATGGATCATCAACTTCCCGACCAAGCGGCACTGGCGCGGTCGCAGCTTGATGGGGGACATCGAGGCGGGCCTCGTCGCGCTTAGGGCAGAGATTACGGAGCGCGGCATCCGCACGGTCGCGTTGCCCCCGCTCGGCAGCGGACTAGGCGGCCTCGTCTGGGCGGATGTACGCACCCGGATCGACGCGGCGCTGCGCGATCTGCCCGGTGTCGAAGTGACGGTATTCGAGCCGCGCGACGGCGACGACCGAATCGAGCCGAAGGGCGAGATTCCAGCGCTGACCCCGAGCCGCGCCGCGCTGATCGCGCTGATGGATCGCTATATCCGGGGTCTGATGGAGCCGGTGGTGACACTGCTTGAGGTGCAGAAGCTCTGTTATTTTCTCCAGCTTGCCGGGCAGCCACTGCGCCTTCGGTTCGACAAGGGCCTGTACGGGCCATACGCGCCGGACCTGCGCTTCGTGCTCCGAAAGCTGGAGGGCCACTACCTAGCTGGATACGGCGATGGCGGCGAGAAACCTACCAAGCCGCTGATGATCGTGCCGGGCGCCCTGGAGGCGGCCGCCAATGTGGTCGCCAGCGACGGCGAAGTGCGCGGCCGCTTCGACCGAGTCACGCGCCTCGTGGAAGGCTTCGAAACGCCCGCCGGGCTGGAACTGCTCGCGACCGCCCACTGGGTAGCGGTGCGCGAAGACGCGGACACGATTGACACCGCCGCGCCCGCTTTCGCGCGGTGGAACGACCGCAAGTCCTCGTTCACGCCGCGCCAGATCGGCATCGCGCTCGAGAGGCTGCGCGTCGAGGGTTGGGTTGGCGCGGCAATCGCGTGAACGAACAAGCACTCGTCGCCAAGGTGTGGAACTACGCGCACGTCTTGCGCGACGACGGCGTTTCCTACGGCGACTATCTTGGCCAGATCAGCTTCCTCATGTTCCTCAAGATGGACGAGGAGCGGACCGCCAACCTCGGCGAACCATCCGCGTTGCCCGACGGTTGCCGCTGGGCCGATCTGCGCGGCCTTTCGGGGGAGCGATTGGAGGCCAAATACAAGAATGTGCTCGCCACGCTCGCGCGGCGCGACGACATCGTGGGCACGCTGTTCCTGAAGGCCGAGGGCAAAATCAACGATCCGGCCAAGCTGCAACGCCTCGTCGGTCTGATCGGCGGCGAGGAGTGGATGGGCCTCAACGTCGATGTGAAGGGCACGATTTACGAGGGGCTATTGGAGCGCAACGCGGGCGAGGTGAAATCCGGCGCGGGCCAGTATTTCACGCCACGCCCGCTGATCGAGGCGATCACCGCGCTAATCGATCCTCTGCCGACCGAGACAGTCCACGATCCCGCCGTCGGCACCGGTGGATTTCTACTCGCCGCTTACGAGCATATGCGGGCGCAGGTTCAGGACAAGCGCGTCGGCCAAGCGCTGCGCGAGGAGAAGCTCTCAGGCGCCGATATCGTCGCCGACGTGGTGCGGCTCTGCGCGATGAACCTTTATTTGCACGGCATCGGGGGCGCGCGCTCGCCTGTGACTCAGAAGGACGCGCTGATGTCTCGCGGGGACGCGAGCTACGATGTTATTCTCACGAACCCTCCGTTCGGCAAGCGCCAGTCTTTCCGTATCGTGCGGGACGATGGCGGCATTGAGACCGAGCGGCAAGACTATGTCCGCGACGATTTCACCGTCACAACGGGCAACAAGCAGCTCAATTTCCTGCAACACATCCTGTCGATCCTGAAAGCTACCGGGCGCGCCGCGGTGGTGCTGCCCGACAACGTGCTATTCGAGGGCGGCGCGGGGGAGACGCTCCGGCGTCGGCTGCTTGGCGAGTTCAATTTCCACCCTCTGCTACGGCTGCCGACGGGGATCTTCTATAGCCAAGGGGTGAAGGCAAACGTGCTGTTCTTCGATGGCGCACCCGCCGGCGGCGGCGTGGCCACGCGAGATCTATGGGTTTATGATTTCCGAACCAATCGCCGCTTCACCCTGCGAGAACGCCCGCTGCGCGGATCTGGTAGACTTCGCGGCGTGCTACGGTGACCGCCGCCGCCCCCACGAGCGAACCGAGACTGAATGCTTCCGCTGTTTCCCGGTCAACGAGCTGCTCGCGCGTGACAAGGTTAATCTCGACATCTTTTGGTTGAAACATGCGAGCGCGACCGACCCGGCCAGCTTGCCGCCACCTGCCGAACTAGCAGCTGAAATCGTCGACAGCCTGGAACTCGCGCTTGATAAATTTCGAACGGTTGCAGCGAAGTTGACCAGCGCCTCGATCTAATCAGATCGGTAGCCAGCGATCGTCACGAATGATCCCCGGCCCAAGGCGCGAACGGCTCCACCACGTAATCACCCGCGTTCTCCGGCCCGAGCAGGTCGGCGACGTCGAGGCTCGGGTCGAGCCAGCGTTCCCAATGCGCGCTGGTCAACACCACGGGCGCGCGGTCGTGGAGGTCGTTCAGCGGCGATCCCGCTGGCTGCGTGACGATGGTGAAGCTCTCGACCGCACCATGGTCCTCGGTGTGGCATCGGTCCCACATCCCCGCGAACATGATCGGCGCGCCGTCGCGGCGACGCACGAAGAACTTCGGCTTGGGCTTCCCCGTGCCCTTCCACTCGACCCAGCCATCGGCGGGAACGAGGCATCGGCGCTTGGCGAACGCGTCGCAGAACGCCGGCGCGGTCGCGACGCTCTCGGCGCGCGCGTTGACCGTGGTCGCGCGCCAGCCCTTGAGCGGACCTTTGTGGAACCAGGGCACCAGCCCCCAGCGCATCGTCACCATCTCGACGCCGTGTTCGCGGCGGCGGAACACGGGTCCGGGATCGGTCGGGCGAATTTCGTCCTGCGGCATCAGGTTGGGCGCCTGGTGCGGCTCGGGGAAGATCAGCGGAATGCCGGTTGGGCTGAACGTTTCCACGTACTGGGCGTAGGTCTGGGTGCGGCGGTAATCGGTGCACATCGCGATCAGCTCACCGATTGGCCGTTTTCGGTGACTTCGCGTCCGAGCAGCCGCAGCGTCGCCGGATCGGGTTCGCCGCACCAGCGCGCGAGCGCTGCGTGAAATAGCGGTTCGCCGCCTGCCTCGGCGAACAGCGTCAGCGAGGAGCAAAGCTTGACCGAATCGACCTCGCCGAACACTTGCATCGCGCTCGGTCCGACATGGTCCTGAAGCGCGGCGACGCACGCGCGCAGCCGTCCGCCAAGCAGCGGATGCGCGACATAGGCGCGTGCCTCGTCGAGCGAGCCGATGCCGTAGCGGATCGCCATCGCGCTGCGCCCGAGGCCGCGCAATTGCGGGAAGACATACCACATCCAGTGGCTCCGCTTGCGTCCGAGCGTCAGCTCCCGGAGCGCGGTCTCGTAGGTGTCCGCCTGCGCGGCGACGAAGCGGTCGAGGTCGTGGGGGTCGGTCAACGTGGGGAAGCTCCGGCGCGTGCTCGGCGAGGTAGCGCGGCCACCTCCGCGCCGCCACATGCCCAAGCATGGACACAAGCATCGCCCCCATCCCCGACCGCGCGCTTCCAGGCCAGGAAAGCGTGTGGGACTTCCCGAGACCCGCGATCGCGCAGCCGAGCACGCGGCATCTGCGCATCGTCCACAGCCGCCGCGTGCGAAGCTGGTGGCTCCGGCGGATGTCAATCAGCCCGTAGCGCGTGTGGCCGGTCTCGACGATGATTTGTGCGTAACCTGTTCGGCGGGCGGCTCCGCGCGCGCTCTCGTAGACCGCGTCCCAGGCGATCGTGTCTTCGGCGAAGTAGGCCTCGTCGTCGTAATCGGCGCTGTCGGAGGCGGCGGGCCAGTCGTGATCGGTCTGCATGGCATGTCTCCGTCAGGTGAAGAAAAGCCCCGCCCGTTGCCAGGCGGGGCCGTCGTCGGGTCATTCGCCGTTGGGGCGGCGGCTGCGGGTCCACACGAGGCTGAAGCCCTCCTCGCCTTCCGCCTCGTGTGGACCCGTAGCCGTCGTCCGACGGGGATGAGCCGGGCGACGCGTCGACCGGCACGTGCGGGGCGCTCGCAAGGCGTGCCATGGCGATGGAGCCCGTTACCGCACCGCCGACGACCGAGAAGGCGAACTGCCAGCCCGCGGCGGGCATTAGGTATTTCACGATGCCGTGCGTGGCCCAATACCCGGCGATGGCAGCCGGAACTGCATAGGCGAGTGCCAGCAACACGCGCGCAGACGGTGAGCGAAGCCGTGAGTACGCGAATTCGCCAAGCCCGAGCACCAGCCCGGCGACGACCAGCCCGACGATCCCCGCGCCGACCACCCCCGCACCGGTGTGGTAGGTGTAGACTGCCGCGTACACGCCCAGGGTCAGCGGCATCGCGTAGACGGCAAAGGAGAACAGTAGCCAGGCCAGACCGGCGATCGCGGCGACGGCGAAGATGGCAAGCAACATGGGTGTCACTCCTGAATACGCGGGAGCCTAACGTTTGACCGATTGCGGGTACGATCGAACGACAGGATCGAGGAAGGCAAGCAAGCGTAAAGCCGCG
>JBBRKD010000117.1:0-5974 GCA_038218255.1 Hyphomicrobiales bacterium
AGGACACGCGCCGTGGTGCTCTTGCCGACCGCGACCGACCCGGCAACGCCGATGATAAAGGGCACCTTACCGTCGCCGTGACCTAAAAACCGCGACGACACCGCATGCAGCTCTTGGGCTGCGGCCACGTAGAGATTGAGAAGCCGCGAGAGGGGCAGGTAAATCTCCTCCACGTCCTCGACGCGCAATTCCTCGATCACGCCCGACAGCTGATCGATCTCGTCGGGCGTCAGCGTCATCGGCGTGTCGGCGCGCAACCGCGCCCATTCGGCGCGCGAAAACTCGCGATAGGGCGAGAAGTGCAGCGGCGTGCTGTGACTGCCGACCGGCTCAAGCGCGCCTGCTGGCTCGGGGCGGACTTCGGTCATGAGGGCCGGGCAGCTTTTTCGGCGAGGCCTGAGGTGCCCATGCGGCTGGCGAGCTTTGCAAGCACGTCGGTTAGCGCAACATCGCGGCTCTCAAGCAGCACAAGCAGATGATACAGGACGTCGGCGGCTTCTGATGTCAGCTCGGTGGACGTCTGGCTTGTTGCTGCGATCACCGCTTCGACCGCTTCCTCGCCGAACTTCTTGGCGCATTTCACCGTGCCGCCGTCGAGAAGCTGGCGCGTGTACGATGTATCGCCGTTCGCTGTCCGGCGCGACGTGATCAATGCAGCCAGGGCGTGAAGTACGTCGTCGCTCATGGCGTGTGGGTCCGCAGCAGGTCACGACCGGTTGCGGTGTCACGTTGTCAGGCGTGCCGCTCGGAATGCAATACCTGCGTCATCGTCGAGCGAAACGTCAAGATTCTTCCGACTTCAGGCTTTCCGGCACGCGCTCGGCAACACGATCGCTCTCACGCCTAAGGTCAAGACGGCTGCCCACTCTCCACGAGCCGCAGGCGGATGTAGTCGAGCTGATCGAAGTTGCCATACTTGATGGTCATTGTTCCGCTCTCGCCGGAACTGCGCTTAATCTCGACCTTCAGGCCCAACAGATCACTCAGCTCTTTCTCGAACGCCTTGGTATCGGTGTCCTTGTCGCGCGTTTTGCGTTGGGTTGCGCCCGGTTCGCCAAAGTGCGTTCCGGTCTGGACGAGTGCTTCGGTCGCCCGCACATTCATGTCCTGGGCCATGATCTGTTCGGCCAATTGGGCCGCATCGTCCCGGCCGATCAGCGCGCGGGCATGGCCTGCCGTCAGCTTGCCGGTTTGCACCAGCTCGCGGATGCCGTCTGGCAACTTCAAGAGCCTCAGGGTGTTTGCCACATGGCTGCGGCTCTTGCCGATGATTTCAGCGACCGCTTCCTGGCTATAGCCAAACCGCTCGATCAGATCGCGATAGCCGCCCGCTTCTTCGATGGCGTTCAAGTCGGCGCGCTGCACGTTCTCAATGATCGCAAATTCGAGCACGTCGCGGTCGTCGAGTTCGCGCACGATCACGGGAACGGCGTGAAGGCCTGCCCGTTGGGCCGCGCGCCAGCGGCGTTCGCCGGCCACGATCTCATACGCCGTGCCGCTGCCTGCCACCGGATCGGGCCGTGCGATAATCGGCTGGACAAGGCCCTTGGCGCGGATCGATTCCGTCAGTTCGGCCAAGTCTTCCTCGCGGAAGTCCTTGCGCGGATTGAATTTACCGCCCCGCAGCTGTTCGATCGGGATCAACCGCTGCTCGCCTTCGGCTGGCAGATGAGCGACCCGCGTCGCTTGCTCGTTCACTGGAGCCGACCGCGCCGAAACATCCCCAATCAGAGACGCCAGTCCCTTGCCCAGGCGACTGCGCTGCAGGGGAGAATTCATGTGCGGGCCCGTTGGTTTAGGTGCATTTGAAGAAAACAACTACGCGGCCTTCGCTTGACGCTCGCGCTGGATGATCTCGGTCGCGAGCTTGATGTAGGCCTGACTGCCGGAGCAATCGTAGTCGTACAGCAGGATGGGTTTCCCGTGGGAGGGCGCTTCGGCGACGCGCGTATTCCTCGGGATCATGGTCTCGTAGACTTTGGCACCAAAGAACGCACGCACGTTGTCGGCCACTTCGCGCGACAGCGAGGTTCGCGCATCGTGCATGGTCAGCACCACGCCCTGGATTTCCAGCGTCGGGTTCAGCGTCGTCCTGATCTGATCGACTGTGTCTTTCAACTGAGAAATGCCTTCGAGTGCGAAGAACTCGCACTGCACCGGCACCAGGAGAGCGTCGGCTGCCGTCATGGCGTTCAACGTCATCAGGCTCAACGACGGCGGGCAATCGATGAGCACGTAGTTGTACATCTGCTCGGGGTCGGCCCGGCCCTGAGCGCCGAGCGCGCGCACCGCATCGCGCAGACGATAGAACCGGTTGCTGTCGTGGCCCAACAACGCATCGATGCCAACGAGATCGGCGTTGGCTGGCACCAACGCCAGACCTGGAATCGCTGTCGGAACTGCCGCGTTCAACAGACTGATCCCGTTGGCTAAAACATCATAGCTCGTGCGCGCTCTGGCGTCAGGGGGAATGCCAAGCCCGGTGGATGCGTTGCCCTGGGCGTCGAGGTCGATGACGAGCACGCGTTCGCCGACGGCCGCCAGCGCCGTGCCCAGATTGATGGTCGTCGTGGTTTTGCCGACGCCGCCCTTCTGATTTGCCACCGCAAGGACGCGGGGCCCCAGTCGTTGTGCGTTGGAAACGGATTTCATGCTCACAGCGGCGCTCCTCGGCGTTGTCTCGTCGTGGCCCCTGAAATCCCAGAGCACGCTCCGGCTCTGTTCAGGCGACTTTTCTGGCCGAAAGGCCGGTGATTGCCACCACGCTGGCCTCAGGGTCGGTCACGCTCGGCGTACTTGTAGCCTGAAAATACCATTCTTTTTCAGCGGCTTGCAACTCGGCCGCGGCTTCCCGGCCCTTCATCATCACGCACGTGGTCTCGGCAGTGCAAAACGGGCTGGCAAACCCCAGAAGCTTTGGCAACGGGGCCAGCGCGCGCGCCGACACGACGCAGGCGCATTCAACGTTAGCCCGAGTCGCGGCTGCCTCGATTCGCAAGGCCAAGATATCCACAGGCACTGCAACCGCGCGCGCCACTTCACGCAGAAATGCCGCCTTGCGGGTGTCGCTTTCAATCAACGTGACCCGCGTTTTTGCTCCCTGTCCCGCCAGTAAAATCGCGACGACCAAACCCGGAAAACCGGCACCGCTGCCCAGATCGATCCACGTTTTGGGATTTTTCGGCGCCAGCGCCAGAATTTGCGCCGAATCTGCAAAATGGCGGTGCCAAATCTGATCCAAGGTGCTGGGCGCCACCAGATTGATCGTTTTCTGCCAGAGTTGCAGCTGCTTTTCGTAGATGCCGAGCCGCGAAATCGTTTCACGTGAAACTGAAAACGCGTTTTGAAACTCTCTTTGGTTGTATTTTGCTACCCTTGATGGCACCGAAGGCATCAGCCCTGGCCCCGCCCAGCTGTCCGCGGCGTCGGGCGGCCGGGGCCGCTGCCTCGAACTTCGGTTTCGGCTGCGGCCTGTTTCCTGACGGATGCGCGCAGTAGCAACAGAGCCGCTGGCGTCATGCCGTCGATTTTTCCTGCTTCGGCTAAGCTCGCCGGGCGCTGCTGGATCAATTTGGCCCGCACCTCGTTCGAAAGGCTCGGCAGGGTTGCATAGGGGAAGCCTACCGGGATCAGATCCGCCTCGTCGCGTTTCAACACGGCCACGTCTTCGGCCTGCCGCAGCACATACGGCGCATATTGGGCGTCGACCACGACCTGGGCCGCAATCGTTGGATCCAGTGCGCCAAGCTGTGGCCATACGCTGCGCAGCTTTTCAAACGTGACGGCCGGGAACGACAGCAGTTCAAACGCCGACCGGCGGCGGCCATCGCGGTTGATATGCATCCCGTGCCGCGCCGCCTCTGATGGCGTTAATCCCAATGATTGCAGCATGCTAGTGGCATTCAGCAGAGACTTTGCTTTAGCCTGGAACCTGCTGGCCCTGCTGCCGCCGACGCAGCCGAGCGCAATCCCGAGCGGCGTCAACCGCTGATCGGCGTTGTCGGCGCGCAGGGCCAGGCGGAACTCCGCGCGCGAGGTGAACATCCGGTAGGGCTCACTCACGCCTTTCGACACCAGGTCGTCGATCATCACGCCGAGATAGCCGTCCGCGCGCGACACCGTGAATGTCTCTGCTCGCCGCTGCGATTCACGTCCTCGCTGATCGGCGCTCGGACGACCGCAGCGAGCGGACGACAGCGCCGCGTTGATCCCGGCTGCGAGGCCCTGAGCGGCGGCTTCCTCATACCCGGTCGTGCCGTTGATCTGGCCAGCCAAATACAGCCCCGGCAGGCGCTTCACTTCGAGCGTGGCGCTCAATTCGCGCGGGTCCACATAGTCATATTCAATCGCGTATCCCGGCCGCAGGATCACGACCTGCTCCAGCCCCGGCAGCGTCTGCAAGAACGACTGCTGGACATTAGGCGGCAGCGACGTCGATACGCCGTTGGGATAGATCGTCTCGCCGTCTGGCGTACCAGGCAGACCCTCTGGCTCTAGGAAGATCTGGTGCGCGGACTTGTCGGCGAACCGCACCACCTTGTCCTCGATCGAGGGGCAATAGCGCGGGCCGACCGATGAAATCGCGCCCGAATACATCGCCGATTTGTCGAGGTTCGCGCGGATGATCGCGTGCGTTGCCGCCGTCGTGTGGGTGATCGCGCAGGTCACCTGCTGGGTCGTGATCGCATCCGTCATGAACGAAAACGGCACGGGCGGATCGTCGGCGTCCTGCTGTTCCAGCGCGTCCCACCGGATTGACGACCGCGCCAGCCGCGCTGGCGTTCCGGTTTTCAACCGGCCGAGCCGCAAGCCAAGCGCCCGCATCCGGTCCGACAGCCTCAACGCTGGCGCCTCCCCGTGCCGCCCCGCCGATGTCTGCGTCAGGCCTGAATGGATCAGCCCGTTGAGGAACGTCCCCGTCGTCAGCACCACAGCGCCTGCCCGTAGCGCCCGCCCGTCGCCAGTCACGATGCCTTCGACGCGCCCGTTCTGCACGAGCAGGTCTTCTACTCCGCCTTCGACGACTGTGAGGTTCGCTGTCTCCGCGATCGCTGCCTGCATCGCGCTCTTATAGAGGGCTCGGTCAACTTGCGCGCGTGGCCCCTGAACCGCTGGTCCCTTCGAGCGATTGAGCAGCCGGAACTGGATGCCCGCCTGATCGGCCACCCGCCCCATCAGACCGTCCAGCGCATCAACCTCGCGCACGAGATGCCCTTTGCCGAGCCCGCCGATCGCCGGGTTGCACGACAATTCCCCGATCGTCGCCGCCTTGTGCGTGACGAGAGCCGTCCGCGCACCCATTCGCGCTGCGGCGGCTGCGGCTTCGCACCCCGCATGCCCACCCCCCACGACAATAACGTCGTAGGTGGCGCGCGGATCAGACGTTGAATTGCTATGGCTCATGGTCTGCCCGTCTTACGACAGCCCCGAAACGTGCGGAAGTCCCTTGGGCTGTTTCACGTGAATCAGTTGTGTCTGCATCTTAGGGTTAATTGCGGCATTGGCCGGTGGCTTGAAATCTTAGTATGGTCCGTCTCACTCCGCGCGCCGGATCTCGTCTGCCGTCAAAAAAGGAAATCGATGGACCGCTCCGCTTCTGAGGCCCTTGCCGCACTTTCGACCGGCTGCCGCTTGGAACCATGGTTTAGCAGTCTCGTGCGCGATCCGCTTTCTAAAGATACGTTGTCCATCAAAGATGGCATCCTTCGCAGCTCGTGGGCGCGTGACTATCACGCACGCGATGGCATTCTCGACCTGCGGCTCTTCCGGGCCACTGTAAACGCCAACCTCCAGGCTTGGACAGACGGCCAGCAAGCCTATGAGGCCTGGGCGGACGCCCTCACGGTGCGCGGCACAACGGCGCTATTTCAAGCTGAACTTGACGGTGTTCGCGATGTCTATGCTGCCATTCCTCTCGTTGGCGATTGCCTCGATGTCGGCGGCCTTGATGGCCGCGTCCGGGCTTTTCTAGCAC
>JBBRKD010000118.1:0-5974 GCA_038218255.1 Hyphomicrobiales bacterium
TCAAAGTTTCCGTGTCAGTCACGCCGTACAGCCCCCAGAAGGTATTCCGTGTTGCCCGACCCACCCGTGATCGGAGAGACGACCATCGGCCGCGTCTCCCAACCCTGCGCCGCAAGCCAGGCAGCGATGTCGCCCCACACCTGCGGGCCGCTCGCCGGATCGCGCACAATACCACCTTTCCCGACCCCCGCCGGGCCAACTTCAAACTGCGGCTTGACCAGCACCGAGAGCCAACACCCAGGCGCCGTTAGCGCGAGCGGTTGAGGCAGGGCCTTCATCAGCGAGATGAAGCTCACGTCCGCCACAAGCGCCGTGATCGGCTCAGGCACCAGATGCCGGTCGAGCACCCGCGCATCGCAGCCCTCAAGCGACAGAACGCGGGGATCGGCCGCAAGGCGCGGATGAAGCTGCCCGTGGCCGACATCCACCGCGTACACACGCGCAGCCCCCCGCCCGAGCAGCAGCTCCGTAAAGCCACCCGTCGAGGCCCCAACATCCAGCACCACCCGCCCTGCCGGATCAAAGCCAAACGCTGTGAGCGCCGCCTTTAGCTTTTCGCCCCCGCGCGAGGCCGCAAACGCATCCCCCGTGGCAAGCGTGATCGCTGCATCAGCCCGCGTCGCATGCGCTGGCTTCGTCACGGTCACACCGCCAACAGCCACAAGCCCGCGCTGGATGAGATCGCGCGCGCGCGACCGCGTCGGCGCGAGCCCCCGCTCCACGAGGGCGATGTCCAGGCGATTTGCGGCGGAATGTGCTGTCACGGTCTGAGGCTCGGCGGCGGACAAAAAATCGGATATCGTCGCGCTGCCGTAAAAATGGCGCTCGCAACTGCCGTATAACAACACCACGTCTAGGGAGATACGCCGATGCTGAAACTGATCCTCACGTCACTGGTCGCCGCAGCCGCTGCAACCGCCGTCCACGCACAAGAGCTTTCGAAGTCGCCAGCTGGCGCCAAGGTCACGATCCTGGAGCCGGCCAACGGCGCAACCGTTTCGAGCCCTGTCGCCGTCAAGTTCGGCATCACTGGCATGGACGTCGCGCCAGCCGGCACCGAGAAGGCCAATTCCGGTCACCACCATCTTCTGATCAACCAGAAGCTCGCCGACCCCAAGTCCGGCATCCCCGCCGACGACAAGCACAAGCACTTCGGCAAGGCCCAGACGGAAGCAACCGTGGAACTCCCCGCTGGCACCCACACGCTGCAGCTCGTGCTCGGCGACCACAACCACGTCCCCCACAACCCCATCGTCCAGTCCGAAGTCATCACCATCACCGTGAAGTAACCAGCACGCAGTCGGCACCCGCCGCCCGATCCCGTCCAGCGGACGAAGCGATTCCAATGGCTTCCCCGCTGGACGACTGCCAACCGGCTCACCATCCGCGCGCCCACATCAAAAAGGATCAGCCCTCCGCGGGTCGATCCTTTTTTGCAAACGTCTTCAAGCCGTCCCCGTCCCCGTCCGCTGTGCCGCGAGTGCCATCGCCTGTCCCGTCCCCGCTGCACGGGCGCACCGCCGACACAGGCCCTCAGGACAGGATTGGAAAACCCCCGCATCAGCGGCCGCCCGTTGCACGACGCTCCCCCCTCCCTGTCTCTACGGGGAGAGGGGGCCGCGCAATGGGCGCTTCGACGCTCCTTCCGTCCCACACGCCCCATCCACCCCATCGGTCCCCAATTGACAGCTAGCCAGCGTCGGCCGCACGCCGAGCCCACCATGGCGTGATCGCAATCAGCGACCAACGTCACGATTGTGCCAAATTCACGAGCAGCGTAGGAACCATACTGCCTAGGGACTAGGCAGCGTGGGGCGTTTGGGGAGAACTGGGCGAGGGCTGTTCCTCGACTTCAGTTAGTGATCAGATGAGTGAAACGTGGGAGCGGGCGCTGAAAAGCCCGTGGGGGCTGGCCGTCGGCATTTATGCCGTGGCGTGGGGATTTTTGTGCTCGCCGTGGCTGCTTGGCGGCTTAACGATCCCGTATGACGCCAAGGCCCATTTTCAAGCTCAGCTCCAATTCCTGGCGAATGCGCTCCATTCTGGTCAATCGCCATTTTGGACGCCAAACGTGTTCGCTGGCTCGCCTCAGATCGCTGATCCTCAATCATTGATTTTCTCTCCCGCGTTTTTTATCGCCTATTTTAACCCTTCGCCCAGCTTCGCGACCGTTGATGCCTATATCTTCGCTCTCGTGGGCCTTGGCGGCTTGGCCGTTTTACTGTTTTTCAAAGACCGAGGATGGCATCCTGCTGGCGGTCTGGTGGCAGCACTCTGCTTTTCTTTCGGCGCCTCAGCAGCATGGCGCGTGCAACATGTCGGGCAAGTGGAAAGCTTCGCCATGTTCGGCGTGACGCTATGGCTTCTAGGCCGAACACTTGGCAAGCCAACAAAAATCCGCGGTGCGTTGACCGGAGTGTCGGCGGCACTGATGCTCATCGAGCCCGATCAAGTCGCCCTTCTGGCAAGTTACATTCTTGCAGGATTTGTTGCAGCAGACATTATCCAATCCAATACGCCGATAAAACGGCTCTCAACGCTCGTTCCAGCGCTCGCTTCGGCTGCATCCGTCTGCATCGCACTTGTCGCAGTCCCGCTTGTCCTCACTTATTTTTTTGTCGAGACATCCAGTCGCGCTGCCATACCATTTTCAGCCGTCGCGCATGGCTCCCTGCATCCAGCATCCTTGTTGACTTCGGTTGTTGGCGATCTCTTCGGCGCAATGGACCCAAAGGTGCCGTATTGGGGGCCCTACAGTTATGCGTGGGATAAGTTTGACCAGACCCTGTCTCAAAATATGGGCCAAATCTACATTGGCGCACTGCCGATGCTCTTGTTCCTAACGATTGGCGTCTGTCGCGGCCTTGCCTGGGACAAGGAGATCCGTTATTTCACTCTCGCCCTCGCTGCCATGACTGTTTATGCCATCGGAGCGTTCACGCCAATCTTTCGCATATTTTATGAGTTAGCACCCGGGGTCAGCTTTTTTCGCCGTCCGGCCGACGCGACATTTTTAATGGGCGGGCTCCTGTCTATTGTCGCTGGATACCTAGTCCACCGGCTTTCCACGGAGAGTAAAACGACCGTATCAAATGGGAGGCGGGCTGTTGAATTATCACTGATTGCTATTTTTTTCGCCTTGAGCACGACGATTGCATTCCAACAGGGCCACCTGATCGATAGTATAAAGCCGATGGTGATCGCTATCGCTTTCCTCTGCCTGGCAGCGGCCAGTGTGGCGTGGATAGCGCGGAGCAGTCCGTCTGCAAAGCGGAGTTTGATCGCAGTCGGATTTTTAATGACCGTTGACCTTGCGGTCAATAATGGGCCAAACGAATCAACAGCGCTTCCGATGTCCCGGTATGATTTTCTTAGGCAGGACACAAAAAATGAAACGATTGTCTTCTTGAAGGAGCGACTAAAAACGACGATTAATTCGGTGCGCCGTGATCGAATTGAGCTGGTCGGTCTGGGGTTCGAATGGCCAAACGCGAGCCTCGTGCATGGATTTGAGCATATCTTAGGATATAATCCACTCAGGCTTGACGCCACGGTCAAAGGATTAGGGGCTGGAGAAACGGTCGCCGGGTGGGACCAGCGTCAATTCTCGCCCCTGTTCCCATCCTACCACTCTCGTTTGGCGGATTTACTGGGATTGCGCTATATCGCTTCAAGCGTACCCATAGATCGGATCGACAAGCATTTGAAGGCCGATGATCTGAAGCTGGTCGCGCGGACAAGAGATGCGTACATCTATGAAAACGCGTCCGCGCTCCCCCGTGTGATGGTCGTCGATAACTGGCTTGAAGCCGATTTCAAAAAGCTGCTTGAGACGGGCGCGTGGCCTCTTTTCGATCCAAAAAAGACCCTGCTGCTGGAGCAAGCGCCGCCGCTTGAAACCACAGTCGCAGCAAAAGCTGCATTGCGTGCCGCTGGATGGATCTCAATCGAGCGTTACGAAAACACCGTGGTCGTTGTCGACGTTACCGCAACAAATCAAACCTTTCTCCTGTCCAACACCATGTGGCATCCGTGGTGGCGAGCCACAATCGATGGCGTTCCCGCTCCGATCTTGAAAGCCAATGTCTTGTTCCAGGCCGTTCAACTGTCAGCCGGTCACCACATCGTCGAATTTCGTTTCGAGCCCCTGGAGGGCGCCTGGGACCAACTCTTTGCGACGCGCTCTGGGGTCCCTGTCGAGAAAGCAACAGAACAACGCGCCCACTGACGCAACGTCGTCCTGGGCCGGAAACATTAAGTTTAGGCCAATTGACAGCGGGGCAGCGTTCGCCGCACGCTGGCCCCAACATGGTACGATCACCGGCAGCGTCGCCACACGGCGGACTGGCGACACCACTTGGGAGAGACGCATGGCACTCGGCTCGCGGGCTGGCACAACAACAGCGCGCATCCTGCGGGGCATCGGCGCACGCGCGCTCGCCCCCGTTGCGCTGGTGATGGCTGGCATTGCCGTCGGTGCGCTAGTGCAGGGCGCAGCCCACGCGCAGCGCGGGTTTGTGGCCCCGCCCTCGCTCGCCCCTCTGGCCGATCGCTTGAGCGATTCGGTTGTGAACATTTCGACCACGCAGGCCCAAAAAGGCCCCCAGGGCGTGCCGCTACCCAAGGTGCCCAAAGGCTCACCATTCGAAGAGTTCTTCGATGATTTCTTCCAAAAGCGCGGCGGCAAGTCGCCGCCCGAACGCAAGGTGTCGTCGCTCGGCTCAGGCTTTGTGATCGACGCCGAAGGTCTGATCGCGACCAACAATCACGTCATCGAAGGCGCCGACGAGATCATCATCAACTTCCACGATGGCACCAAGCTCAAGGTCGATAAGGTGATTGGCCGCGACACCAAAACCGACATTGCGCTTCTCAAGGTCAACCCCAAAAAGCCGCTCAAAGCCGTGCCGCTCGGCTCGTCCGCCAAGATGTTGGTCGGCGATTGGGTGATGGCGATCGGCAACCCGTTCGGGCTGGGCGGTTCTGTATCGCTCGGCATCATCTCGGCCAAACAGCGCGATATCAATTCTGGGCCCTATGACGACTATCTGCAGACGGATGCAGCCATCAACAAGGGCAACTCGGGCGGGCCTCTGTTCAACATGGATGGCGAAGTGATCGGCATCAATACCGCGATCATTTCCCCGACCGGCGGCTCAATCGGCATCGGGTTCTCGGTGCCCTCCGACACGGTGATTTCGGTTGTCGATCAGCTCAAGCAGTACGGCGAAATCCGGCGAGGCTGGCTCGGCGTCAAAATCCAGACCGTCACCGAGGAGATCGCCGAAACGCTCGGCATTGCTGAAAATACCGGCGCACTCGTCGCCGGCGTGTCGCCCGAGGGACCGGCCGCCGTCGCTGGCATCGTCGGCGGCGACGTGATCTTGAAGTTCGACGGCAAAGACGTGTCCACCATGCGCGGGCTGCCCAAGATCGTGGCACAAACCCAGATCGGCAAATCGGTCGATGTCGAGTTCCTGCGCAACGGGCAGAAAAAAACGCTGAAGGTCGCCGTTGGCCGTCTGATCGAGGATGACGACAAGCCAACGCCCGTCACCGCAACCGGGCCCAAGCCCGGCGCTGGGAAGGGTGCCTCGGTTGCCAGCATGCTCGGCCTCAAGCTGTCGGTGCTGACAGATGAGCTGCGCGCAAAATTTGGCCTCGATGCCAAGATCAAGGGCGTCGTAGTGATCGAGATCGACCCGGCAAGTCCCGCCGCCCAGAAGAGCATCCGGATCGGCGATGTGGTGGTGGAGGCCGCCCAAGAGCCGGTGGCGAGCCCCGATGACGTGGCGCGCAGCATCGACAAAGTGAAGAAAGCCAACCGCAAAGCCGTGCTGCTCCGCGTCGAGGACAGCAAAGGCGATCTGCGCTTCGTCGCAGTCCCGATCAGCTAAGTGCCTACCCCGCCTAACCGCGCCGCCGAACCGTCCGGAAGCGCAAGCCTCACCGTTCCTCGAACTTGTTCTCGTCC
>JBBRKD010000119.1:0-5938 GCA_038218255.1 Hyphomicrobiales bacterium
GCTGCCGACACAGGCAACGGCGGCGGCGGGGTCGCAAAGCACGGGCCGGGATTTCTCGTCTCGGGGCTGATTGCGCTTGCTGTTGACACGGCGCTGACGTCGCTCTTGACGCGCGGGGTTGGCATCGCGCCCGTTCCGGCACGCCTCATGGCCATCAGCGTGGCGATGGTGATCGCCTGGGCCTGCCATCGGCGGCTGACGTTTGGCGTGACAGCGGCACCGACCGTGTCTGAGTTCGCGCGCTATGCGGCGGTCGCGTGGGTGAGCGCGGCTGTGAACTTCGCCATTTATGCGGTTGCCCTGTTTGCGCTGCCGTGGCTCGCGCCGGAGATCGCGATCGCGTTGGCCGCCTGTGTGTCCATGGTCGTGAGCTATGTCGGCATGCGGTTTGGCGTGTTTAAGCGCGTCGACTGACGGTCATCTCACGAACGAGGATACCAGCATCAGCGTGCCGATAGCCAGCGCGCCCAAGCTCGCGACCAGCACTGCAGCAGCTGCTGCATCTTTGGCCCGTTTCATTTCGGGCGCGATGGCTGGATGCAGCTTGTCGATGACATCTTCCAGGGCCGAGTTCATGAGTTCGAGCGACAGCACCAGCGCGATGGCTGCTGCGACCAGCGCAGTCCACAGCGGGCCAGGCTGAAGCAGGGCGGTCACGCCGAAGGCTCCCGCACCAAGGACGCACTGGGTTCGAAAGCTCGCCTCGCGCCGCCATACGGCCCGCAGTCCATCAACGGCATATCCAAGTCGCACCAGGAACGGACGGTTTTTCATCGGGGTGCGCCTGGAACGGCGTAGCGAACAACGTCGCCTTGCAGGTCGCGACTGATATGGGACGCACCTGCGAGCGTAATTGCGAGCACCACGGCGGTGAGCAGCACCATTGAGGATTGAGCAGCTTCGTTTTTTCGGGTGTAGACGAGCGTCAAAAGCGCGACCCACGCGACGCCGAACGCGAGACCGGCGAGCAAGTCCGACAGCCAATGTGCGCCAAGATACACCCGCGAAAACGCGATCAACAGGATCAAAAGCGCGGCTGCAAAAGCAATGGCTTGGCGCATGGCACGTGGCGCGCCCCAGGCCAGGATCACGGCGAGGAATCCGTAGAGCACGATGCTCATGCTGGCATGACCACTTGGGAACGAATATTCAGCAAGCCCGTCGTAGATCGCAACCGGGCGGGGGCGGTGAATAACGCGCTTGACGCCTGCAACAAACACCGCGGCACCGCCGACCGCTGCGAGCAGGTAGGCTGCTGAACGCCACCGTTTCAAGCCGATGAGGGCGGCGAGACCTGCCAGCGCGACGGGCATGACGACTTTGGCATCGCCCATCTGCGTGATCGCGACCATCACCGTGTCGAGGGTCCCTGTGCGGCCGGCCTGGAGGGCGTCATAGACGACCCTATCCCAGTGGACGAGCGGATCGCCCGCCGTGACATGCTCGACAATCTCAAAGAATGTCCACGTCCCAACAATGAGCAGCCCCGCGAGGAGCAAGATCAGGGGTGCTTCCGTGACGTGTTTGGCAAGCGTTGGCGGGAGCGTGCGCGTGACTAAGGTTTCGCCGTCGGACAGGCGGCGCTGGAGGGCTGCAACCGCACGGTTGACGGGACCAGTCGCGAGCGCTGGCAGAGCAAATGCTGCGAGCCAGGCGATCAGTACGAGGCTTGCAAGACTGAGGGGTATCATGGGCGCTCGTGACTGGCGGTGGCGTATCCCAGCGTGACTATCATAGCCGTGGGAAGCGACCTATGCCTGGGATCGTCAGCACTGACCGCAGAAGGGCTGCCACGTAGGTATAGGCTGCAGCGCGGAGCAACTGGCGGGCAGCCGACAGGTCGGTCGGCTTCAAGAATTGACCCTCCTTCAACAGGGGGAGCGCACGGTTGAAGCTCGCATCGAACTCGACGGGCAACGTCAGCACCTGGAGCCCGAATGAGAGCAGCGCCATGCCGCCAAAGCCGAGCACGTTCAGGATCAAAGCGGCGGTGCTTTTGTTGAGAACGAGCAGCACGGGCGCCGACCACAGGAAGGCTTGCGCGATCATTCCAAGGGCGTGGGCTTGCTTGGCGACCGTGAGCCTGCGCTGGAACATCGGCAGTTCGACCGCATGCTGCATGGCATGGCCAACCTCGTGGGCTGCAATCGCGATCGCCGATACCGAGCGGCCGGCATAGAAGCGCTGCTGCAGGCGGACGGCGCGGGCTTCAGGATCGTAGTGGTCGCCCTGCTCGGTCACCTCGACCTTCACGTGATTGAGCTTCATGCCGTCGAGAACGTGGCGGGCAAACTCGGCTCCGGTTCCGCCGAGATCGTGGCGCTCCTCGGCGTGGCGCTCAATGGTGTTTTGGACCCACATCGTGGGAACGGCCAAGAGGAGCACGGCGATGAACAGAACAGCGACGATGATCAGCACGGTCAAAGCTCTCAAGGTGCGGGGTAGGCGACGTCTGGGATATCCTGGCTATGTTAGGCTGAAGCGTGGACGTCGGGAAGCATCCGGCAGAGTCAGACCAAATGGGGACGTGCGCTGATCAGGTGCCGCAAAAGGTGCGGCGGACACGTTGGTCAGGGCGCGGTGGATCAGCGAAGGCCGCGTCTTCGGGCGACAGGTCGAAGGGGTGGGCGAGCACCCGGTGCAACGTTTGGAAGGGGCCGAAGTCGCCCTCGCTCGCCGCGCGAAGTGCTGCTTCAACACGGTGGTTTCGAGGAATAACGGCCGGGTTTGCCAGCCGCATCATGGCTTGGCGTTCGCGCGGGCTCGTGGGTTCATCGCCCAGGCGGGCGCGCCAAACGGGTAGCCACACTTCGAACGGGTCGGGGTTCGACGTGAAGTGCCATTGAAGCACAGCGCCGTGTTCGGGATCGATGGCGGCCGTGTAAAGGTCGCGAAAGACCAGCGTGAAATCCGCTTGGTTCTCGGCCATGGTCGCCAGGAGGCCTTCAGCAAGCGCGGTGTCGCCTGGCCGTTCGACGGCGAGCCCGAGCTTACGGCGCAGGCCGCCTGCGTAGGCTGATTGGAATTTCGGCGTAAAGCCATCGATGGCTTCCTGGGCGGCGGCCATCGCCAGCTCGCTGTCGTCCGACAGCAGGGGGAGCAAGGTTTCGGCGAAGCGTGCGAGGTTCCATTGCGCCATCTCGGGCTGATTGCCAAAGGCGTAACGGCCCATGCGGTCAACGGCGCTGAAGACTTTGCCGGGATCGTATGCGTCCAGAAAGGCGCAGGGGCCAAAGTCCATGGTCTCGCCTGCGATCGACATGTTGTCGGTGTTCATCACCCCGTGGATGAAGCCGACCAGCATCCATCGGGCGATGAGTTCGGCCTGTCGGGCGATCACAGCGTTAAGGAGGGCGCAGGCTGGATTGGCGGAGTGTGCCGCCGCTGGATCGTGCCGTGCAATCACGTAGTCGGTGAGCGTGCGCAGGCCTTCGAGGTCGCGGCGGACGGCGAAGTATTGGAACGTGCCCACGCGGATGTGGCTGGTGGCGACACGGGTCAGCACCGCGCTGCGCACGGGCCCCTCCATCCGCAGGATTGTATCGCTGGTCGCGACCGCTGCGAGCGCGCGGGTCGTGGGGATGCCGAGCGCTGCAAACGCCTCGCTCAAGAGATATTCGCGCAGGACGGGGCCGAGCGCCGCACGACCATCGCCGGTCCTGGAGAACGGCGTGCGCCCCGAGCCCTTGAGCTGGATGTCGCGACGGATGCCGTCGCGGTCGATGACTTCGCCCAACAGCATCGCGCGGCCATCCCCCAGCGCGGGTACGAAGCGGCCGAACTGGTGGCCAGCATAGGCCATGGCGAGGGGTTGGCTGCCGGGGGCTGAGGTGTTGCCAGCGAGGACGGCGATGCCGTGCGAGGAGGCGAGTTCGGCGGGATCGAGCCCGAGGCTCTCAGCCAGGGGGGCGTTCAATGCGAGGAGCGAGGGCTGTGCGACCGGCATTGGCTGTAACGGTTCGTGGAAGCGGGCGGGAAGCCCAGCGTAACTGTTGTCGAAACGGAAGGAGGTCATCGGTTGATCGAACCATCGGGATTAACGCGTCGCGCCAGCGACGGTTGGGTGTGCTCTTCGCTCAAGGGCTGCTCGCTTTAAATGGGGCGCGCAAGCGCTGCTCTCGTTAAGTGGGTCGCGCAAGCGCCGCTCCGGGCCACAGCTTCCGCGCAGAGCGCTCATATTGCGGCGGATAGGACAGCGTCGCGCCAAGACGGTCGGCCGCGTGCCAAACCCAGCGCGGGTTATCCAGCAGCGCGCGGGCCAACGCGATCTGATCGGCCTGACCTGTCGCAATGATCTCGTTGGCCTGTGTGGCGTCTGCGATCATGCCGACGGCGCGTACGACGATGGAGGAACCGGCTTTCACAGCGGCTGCGAACGGAACCTGATAATTCGGGCCAACCGCGATTTTGGCGCGCGAGATATTGCCGCCCGAGGTGACATCGACATACGTGCCGCCGACAGCCTGGAAGGCGTTGGCGAAGGCAATCGCTTCAGACGTGTCGATGCCACCCTCGACCCACTCGTGGCCAGTGATGCGCGCGCCCAGCGCCATGTGGGCTGGCATGACGGCGCGGCAAGCGGTGGCGATCTCCAGCGATAGGCGCAGGCGGTTTTCAAGCGAACCGCCGTAGCTGTCGGTGCGGTGGTTGGACAGCGGCGACATAAACTGATGCAGCAGGTAGCCGTGGGCTGCGTGGAGTTCGATCACGTCGAACCCCAAGCGAACAGCCCGGACGGTTGCCTGGACGAAAGCTGCCTTGATCCGGTCGATGCCCGCCTGATCAAGCGCTGTGGGTTGTGATAGTTGTCGGCGAACGCAATGGCGGACGGGGCGGCGGTCAGCCAGGGATCTTGACCCGCCGCCAACGGGCCGCCGCCCTCCCACGGTCGCTGTGAGGACGCCTTGCGGCCCGCGTGGGCGAGCTGGATGCCCCATTTGGTCTGGGGTGTGGATATGCGGCGGGCTGCATCCAACGCACGAGCCAGCGCGGCTTCATTCTCGTCGGAATAGAGGCCAAGGCAATGGTGGGTAATGCGACCGATGCGTTCAACGCCGGTTGCTTCCAAGATGACGAGGCCTGCGCGCGACAGGCCGAGCGACATCAGATGCTGGAGATGCCAGTCGGACGCGCAGCCATCGTTGGCCGAATACTGGCACATGGGGGCGACGGCGACGCGGTTTGGGACCGTAATCGGGCCAATCGTGAGCGGCGTGAATATGCCAGGCGTGTTCATGGTGCGGGGTCCGGGTCGCGTCAGGGGCGGTGTGGTGGTTACTGCCACACCTGCCGATCAACCCACGTGCGACTTGATGCGCGTCGTCCCTGTTAGCCGAGCACGCCGTATTTCTTGAACCAGGCGGTAGCGTTGGCCCAAGCGTCGTCGGCGGCTTCCTTGCGGTAGCTTGGACGATAGTCGGCGTGGAAGCCGTGGGGGGCGCCGGGATACACTTTGATGTCGGCGGTTTTGCCAGCGGCCGCCAGGGCAGCCTTCATCGCGTCGACCTGGGTCAGCGGGATGCCCTGGTCCTGTTCGCCGTAGAGACCGAGGACAGGGGCTTTCAGGTCCTTGGCGCTCTCGAGCGCGCTTTTGGGCCAGATCGCTTTCTGGGTGGCAGGATCAGACAACGAACCGTAGAAGGCGACGCCAGCCTTGAGAGCTGGATTCGTCGCGCCGTACAGCCACACCGTGCGTCCGCCGCGGCAGAAGCCGATCATCCCGAGGCGGGCAGTATCGCCGCCTTGGGCCTTCGCCCAGGCGACCGTTGCGTCGAGGTCGGCGAACAGTTCGGCGTCTGGCTTGGCATTCACGATCGGCATCAGTTTGGACACGTCCGCGATCTGGTCGAGGCCGGTGCCCTGACGCACGTACATGTCTGGCGCGATGGCCATCGCACCGAGCTTCGCCAAGCGGCGGGTCACGTCGCGGATATACTCG
>JBBRKD010000120.1:0-5937 GCA_038218255.1 Hyphomicrobiales bacterium
AGACGATACCGTGATTGCTGATGCTATGTTGGCCGCACGCTCGCCGCAGGAGGTCGCGCTCGCGCTCGTTCGCGTGTTGCGCGCGCGGTTGCCAGCGCCAGAAGAGGTGTCGGACCCCGGGCAGGGTGGGTTTAAGGATCGCCGCCCCGGTGAACGGGGGAGTTTTGAAGACCGGAAGCCGTTTGAAAAGCGGCCCTACAAAGAGCGCAGCACGTTTGAGCGCGAGCGGCCTATCGCTGGCAATGATGCGGGCGCGCCGCCAGCTGAACCCTATGAGCGGGGGCCGCCGCGCGAGCGGCTGAGCCATGACGATACGGTGTGGTTTCGCATCAACATCGGTCGCAACCGCAACGCCGAACCGCGCTGGCTTATTCCGCTGATCTGCAAGGCGGGTGGGATTACGAAGGCCGAGATCGGCTCGATCCGGATTTTCGATACCGACACGCGGTTCCAGATTGCAAAGGATAAGGCGGAAGCGTTCGCGGGGGCTGTGAAGGGCAAGAGCGAGAACAATACGACGATCACGCTGGCGTCGAACGACGACAGCCGGTCGGCGGCACCGGCGCGCTTTGATGCGGATGCGGGTGGTCCGCGCCCGTTCAAGAAGGGGCCGTTCAAGCATCCGGGCAAGAGCTTTGGGGCGAAGGACTTTGCCGGTAAGCCTGCGGGTGAAGGTGCTGGCACGGGCGACAGTCGTGCTGCGCCGTTCGTGCGGTCTGAAGGCGAGGCGGCGCGGCCGTTCAAGAAGGGGCCGTTCAAGCACAAGGGCAAGGATTTTGGCGGCAAAGACTTTGGCGGGAAGCCGTTTGGAGATGCGCGCGCGTCCGCCAAGCCCGATGCGGCGAGCGTGAAGCCCTACAAGGCGAAGAAAAAGGCGAAGGCGCAGTAAGGCGTCGACGTTTGCAAGTGGCGCGTGGCAGGCGGATGGCGACGGTCGTCCATGGATGCGCTACATTTTCAATTCCAGCTTTACTTCGTAGCCCAGGGGGCGCGCCATTCGGGTGGGGCTTTGGTGCCGTCGGAAAACGCGGAAAACACGGTGTCGGGTGCCGACGTGTTGTGGCGTGAGGGCACGAGGCGGCCAGTCCACAGGTCGGTTGCGGATTTGGCGCCGGTAAAGCTCATCACCGGTTCTTCGCGCCAGGATTTGGCGCCTGCTTCCAGAACGGCCGTGCGGGCGACGTCGTTATTGAATTCGGTGACGTACATCGAGCGCATGGTGGCAAACGGGCGGCCTGCGATCGGTTTGTCGAAGGTGACGTCGAAACGTTGCTTTTCGCGGTCGAGTTTCGAGATGCGGACGGTCGCTGAGCCACCGCGCGCAAAGTTTAACGTGATCGTTTTGGTCTTGGGGTCGAACGTGATGTCGGAGAGATCGACGACGGGCCGCGTGCCACCGCCGGGCGCTGGCACATCCTCGACCGGGCCGACGAGGAACGAGCTGCCGTAGGCGCTCCAGGCGAGGTGGGCGGGCGGCAGGGGGCGGGCGCGCCAATAGCCATCGGGTGGGTAGATCACGAGCACTTCTTCCGCGCGTTCGTTCGCCCGCACCCAGACTTGCACGACGTGGAAGCCTGTTTCAACGCGGTCGCCGACGCGGAAGGGGACAGCCTTGTCGCGCCAGAACCCGCCGAAGCGATAGCCCGTGACCCACAGCTCGACGTCTTCGTAGAGGGTGGTCTTGACGGGTGGCGTCGCTGGCCCCGCCGTGCCGGGATCGGGCTTGATCTCGCAGGCGGTCCAGTCGGCAGCGAAATTATCGCGCTGGAGCGTGTCGATGTAGGCGGGGTGTGCAGCTTCGATGCGGAATTGCGTGACAGCTGGATTCGACAGGCTGAGCGTGACGTTGTCTTTTTCCGCGCAGAGCTGCGGTTCGCTGAGGTTTTTCACCTCCACGCCAAGCATGCCGACGGAGGCCGCGTGGGCGGACGCTGCGAAGCAAAGAAACGCAATCACCGACGCAATCGCGCCAAGGGCGCGAACGGGGCTCCCTCCCCTTGCCCCGGCTGATCGGTGCCGCCCCGAACCGGTCTTTCCAAGACTCCCAACCTTTTGAAGCATCAGGTTAGCGAGGGAGGGGGTTTGGGGGCACTCGTTCCCCCGAGCAGGTGAGAGCGGCAGCCCGCTCGCGACGCGAAACCAGCTCATCGCGCGCCCTCCAGGATCGCATACACGTCGCCGGAATTGGCGTCGTGGGGAAGCGCTGCGATGTGGGCTGCCATGGCGGCGTGATCGAGGTTGGTCGCAAACGTCAGCACCTGACTTTCGCCAAGCGCGATATTGAAACGATAGGGTCCAAGCGCTGCGAGCCGATCGAGGCCGGCGAACGCCACGTCGCGTTGGATCGTCGTGAACTCGAACGACAGGGCAGCGACGGGAGCGCTCAGGCCTGCGAGCACGTCGGCTTCAAAGCCCTCGACGTCGATCTTGACGAAGCGTGGGGGACCGTGGGCGGCGATCAGCGTATCGAGCGTGGTGACGGGAACGTTGATCGTCGCATCCCACACTTGGCCCTCCCACCCACCGGCTCCAGCGGCTGCCTGCACAAAGGCCGCGCTGGCGGTGGTGACGGTTGGATTGGCTGAGTTGATATGCAAGGCGAGCGTGCCGGGGCTTGCGCCGCAGGCGGCCCGCACCAGCGTCACGTCGCGGTCGCCAGTGTAGATCGCAGCGATCGCGTCGGCACACAGCGGCTGCGGTTCCAGCGCGACGACGCGCGCGCCACAGCGGCGGAACGCGCCGATGCGGTCGCCGACGTGGCTGCCGATGTCGAAGGCCAGATCGCCGGGCGCGACGAAGCGCGCATAGAGCGCGTCCATGGCGGCGTCGCGGGCGGCATCACCGTAGTAGACGTCGAGCGAGCGTCTGATCCCCGCAAGCGCAGGGTTGGCTTTCAACCCGGCGATGCGGTTTATGACGTCGCCCGATAGGGTCATTTCACGCCGAGGAGTTCGACGTCGAACATCAAGGTCGCGTTGGGCGGGATCACGCCGCCAGCGCCGCGTGCGCCATAGCCGAGAGCTGCCGGGATGATCAGCGTGCGCTTGCCGCCGACTTTCATAGTGGAGACGCCTTCGTCCCAGCCTTTGATGACCTGACCGACGCCGATTTTGAACTCGAACGGTTGGCCGCGATCGACGGAGCTATCGAACTTCTTGCCCTTGACGCCGTCGTTATAGAGCCAGCCCGTGTAGTGCATCACGCAGGTCTGACCGGAGGCTGGAGAAGCGCCGGTGCCAACGGTTGTGTCGGTCGTTTGGAGGCCGGAAGCAGTGGTGGTCATGGACGGTCCTGTTTGCTGGGCGTGAGCGTGCAGTGTGTGGGTCACGGCTGCTGCCACGGTGAGAACCCCGGCCAATACGATTGCAGCCCTCACGCGGGCAAGGTTTTTTATCGGTGAGACGGCTGGCATGTGGGCACTCCTGGTGGGTCTGCGAGGACGCTTGTGTCTCTAATGGCTGTGACCAAATTGCGATACCTGCCGATGATGCCGCACGTCGTTGATACAACAGGTGTGCACAACGGGCGTGTCACGCGGCGTTCATAACCCCTGTCCCGACCTACACTTAGGACGCGACACAGTGTAAGCGGGTTCCTACGTGAAGAGAGTCGCGTGTCGCATCATTTGCGCGCGCGTGTGTGCGCGGCCCAACGTGCCCAAGGATGACCCGATGTCAAAGCCCGCGCCGCGCGACCTATTTTCCAGCGCACAAGGTTCCATGAACGACAAATCCAATACGGCCGCGCGCGCCAAGCGCCCCGCCGACGCATCCGAAAGCTATACGGCGGCCAACATCGACGTGTTGGAAGGGCTTGAGCCCGTGCGCCGGCATCCCGGCATGTACATCGGCGGCACAGACGAAAAGGCACTGCACCATCTGTTTGCCGAAGTGCTCGACAATTCGATGGACGAAGCGGTGGCTGGACACGCGACGTGGATCGAAGTGCGGTTGGCGGCCGACGGCACGCTGGCTGTGACCGATAATGGGCGCGGCATTCCGATTGATGCGCATCCCAAGTTCAAGAACAAGTCCGCGCTTGAAGTGATCATGACGACGCTGCATTCGGGCGGGAAATTCGACGCGAAGAACTACAATACCTCGGGCGGCTTGCATGGCGTCGGTGTCAGCGTCGTCAACGCGCTGTCGGAGCGGTGCGAGGTGGAAGTGGCGCGCGGCCAGCAGGCCTATCGTATGGTGTTTGCGCGTGGCGCGCCGATCTCCAAGCTCGAGAGCTTAGGGCCGGTGATGAACCGGCGCGGGACGACAATCCGCTTCAAGCCCGACCCGCAGATCTTTGAAAAGAGCGGCAATTCGTCAGCGTTTAAGCCCGAGCGCGTGATGAAGATGGCGCGCTCGAAGGCCTACATTTTCGGCGGGGTGGAAATCCGCTGGTTTTGTGATGAGAGCCTCACGACGAAGGATGTTCCCGCGCAAGCGGTGTTTCATTTCCCGGGCGGGCTGAAGGAATTTCTGTCGGCCCGGATCGATTTGAATTGTCTTGTGACCAGCACGATGTTCACGGGGAAGGTCTCGCCCGCGGACGGTCATGGTGCGGTCGAATGGGCGGTCGCGTGGATCACCAACGAAGACGGGTTCTCGTCGTCCTATTGTAACACGATACCAACGCCCGAAGGCGGCACGCACGAGAACGGATTGCGCCAGGCGCTATATAAGGGGCTGCGCGCGTATGGTGAGCTGACGAACAATAAGAAAGCGGTGCAGATCACCGCGGACGACGTGATGGGAACGGCTGCCTCCATGCTGTCGGTGTTCATTCGGGGGGCTGCGTTTCAGGGCCAGACGAAAGAAAAGCTCTCGACGACGGACGCGACCAAGATCGTCGAAAGTGCGGTGCGCGATGCGTTCGACCACTGGCTCGCTGACAGCCCCCAGCAGGCAGGCAAGCTGCTTGACTGGACGATTGAGCAAGCCGAGGAGCGGCTGAAGCGGCGCAAGGACAAGGACGTTCAGCGCCAATCGGCAACGCGCAAGCTGAGGCTTCCGGGCAAGCTCGCCGATTGCTCGATCCAGTCGGCGCTCGGAACGGAGATATTCATCGTCGAAGGCGACAGCGCTGGCGGCTCGGCCAAGAGCGCGCGCGATCGCGAAACACAGGCTATTTATCCCTTGCGCGGAAAAATTCTGAACGTGGCGAATGCGACATCGGCCAAGCTCGCGCAGAATGAAGCGCTGTCAAACCTGTTGCTGGCGCTCGGCGTTGGCACCGGTGCGCGATACCGGGACGAAGACCTGCGTTATGAGCGCGTGATCTTAATGACGGACGCCGACGTGGACGGGGCGCATATTGCGTCGTTGCTGATCACGTTCTTCTGGCAGGAGATGCCAACGCTGATTGAGAACGGGCATCTGTATCTCGCCGTTCCACCACTGTATCGGCTGAGCCAGGGGGCGAAATCGCTCTATGCTCGCGATGAAAAGCACCGCGAAGAGCTGATGGCGACGGAATTCAAGCCGAACCAGAAAGTCGAGATCGGCCGCTTCAAGGGCCTGGGCGAAATGATGCCAGCTCAGCTCAAAGAGACGACGATGGATCGCAAAAAGCGCATGCTGCTGCGCGTGGAGATTGGCGATGGCGAGGGCGAGAAATCGATGCTGACCGAGACCGTCAACGCGCTGATGGGGTCAAAGCCTGAAGCGCGCTTCCGGTTCATTCAAGACCGCGCGGCGTTCGCAAAGGATTTGGATATTTGAGGCGCTGGGGCGCGGGTTCATGCGTTCGCCAGCTCGCGACGTAAAGTTATCCCCGGCGGTGAAAGTGCGCTTAGGCTTGGGACACCTTTTTCCCATGGGGGACCGGTTCGCGATCTGGGTTTGTCGGGGGAAAAAGGGTTCGAACGCGGTATCCGGGAACCCATCAGCTGGTCCGGATCGTGTGCAGGTTTCCTGTTTAGGGAACACGTCCGGCGCGGATCAA
>JBBRKD010000121.1:0-5909 GCA_038218255.1 Hyphomicrobiales bacterium
ATCGCTGTGGCCCCGGTGCCGATCGCTTTATCGTTTCAATCCTGAGCGATGGCTCGGGAGGTCCTGTTGGCGGCGAGAGCTACCAGAGTGTCTATGATGGGGCGCTTATCGTCACGGTTGCGGGGGCAGCGAACCTCGACGAGGGACGGGCGCTGCTGACGGCCGCTGCGGCCACTCCCAGCACGCGGATGGCAAGGCTCGGGCTCGTGTCGCGCGACTACGGGATGTTTGAGCGCGCAGAAGCGCCGCAGTATTTCGAGCCCGTAACGCTGGCCTGAACGGCGGCACGGAACTTGCGGCACTAAAGGCAAATCGAGTTGCGACCCTGTGCCTAACCGTCGGAACAACATGCGCCTGCAACCTTCAGTTGGCCCGATGGCAGCGCATTCGAACGCTGCCCCGCACGCGCGGGCGACCGGCTCCGCCGCGCTGGTCGATGCGTTGCGCCTCTTGATTGTTGTCGGCTTCCTGGCCGTGTCGCCGCTCGCGCTCTACCAGTTTGGCTGGAACTATTTCGATACCGGCGGTAGCCCGCTGGAGAAGTTTCACCCAGCCACCCTGATGACGGCTGCGCTCCTGCTGCTGATAGTGTGCCGCACGGGCAATCCCATCGGTGGGCTCGGCGCGTTGCTCGCACGACACGCGCTGCTGCTGCCGTTTCTTGCCGCCAATGCGTTCATGATTTTCTACTGCGGGACCATTCTCGCGGTGCCGGTTACCATCTTCATCGACGTCTTCTTAGGCGCAACGATGGTGGTACTCACGTTCCAGAACATCCCATACCGCGCGGGCCGACGGCTGGCGCTGATCGTCCACGCGCTGCTGTTCGTGAACGCGCTGCTCGCATTTGCCGACGTGCTGACCGGGTTTCGCATGATGCCGCTGGTCGTGAACGGCGAGGTGCTGGCCGATGAGCCGCGGGCGACGGCACTGCTCGGCCATCCGCTTGGCAACGCCATCCTGATGGGGGCGTACGTTTTGATCCTGGCGGTGGGCGGTGGGCGCGATCTGCCGGTCACGGTGAGGGCTGTGTGTTTCCTGACGGCGCTGGCAAGCCTCATCCCGTTCGGCGGGCGGGCTGCAACCGCGTTGACGCTCGCGTGTTTGGCGCTTTTGGCCACGCAGCGGTTTGTCGCTGTGTTGCGCGGGGCGCCATTCGATCCCCGCACGGTGGTGGCGGGGCTCGTGATCGTGCCCATCAGCGTGCTTGGTCTCGTCGCAGCCTTCGAGCTGGGTGCCTTCGACACGTTGGCCAATCGACTGTTCGACGACGAGGGCAGTGCGGGCACGCGCGTCGAGATGTTTGAGTTGTTCCGCTATCTCTCAACCTATGATCTGGTTTTTGGCTCCGATCCGGCGGTTCTTGGCACTTGGGTTCGGTTGCACGGGCTCGAATATGGGATCGAGAGCTTCCTGGTCGCGTTCATCTTGAATTTTGGACTGTTGCCCACACTGATCTTTATGCCAGCGTTTGTGCTGTTTCTGGTTCACCTGACGCGGCTGTGCCGCCCGGGGTCTGGACTTGTGATCGTCTATTTCGTCGCCGTTGCTCTGACATCACTCAGCCTGTCGGCCAAGTCGCCGGTGCTGTCGATGTTTGTGATGCTGCTGTGCGTGCTCATGCGGCGGGAGGCGTTCGCTCAGGCGAGTTCGGCCAGCACGCAGCGCAGCGCGCCGTAAGGATAGCGCTGGTCGAGCGCTTCGAAGGCTGGGCCGATCTTACCGGTCTCCAGCGTGTTCGCTTTTTCAAAGGCTGCCAGGATTTCATCGAACGCTTCTTCGTCCAGATCGAGGCATTGACGCGCCTCGCGGACGCCCAGTTCGATTGCATCGGCAAAGTGGTTGTAGACGGTGGACGGCTCGATGCCCCGTTGGGCTGCAATCTGCTCGACCGTCAGGCCACGCGCGCGCAGCTCAAGCGTCGTTGTGATCGTGCGGGTGAGACCTTTGGTGAGCGTGGGCGCGTCGCTCCCCTGGGGGCTGCTGGGCGATTCCTTGGCTGGCTGCGCTAGCTGCTTGGCTTGTGGCGGCGCTGCTCCGCCAAAGCTCGCGATCGTCTCCAGGAACGCCTGACCGTAGCGCGCAATCTTGCTCGCGCCGAGGCCGGTGATGTCGTTGAGGGCTGACAGCGAGCCCGGTTGTTTCTGGGCCAGTTCAACCAGCGTGCGGTCGTGGCAGATCACATAGGGCGGGACCTTTGCCTCTTGCGACAGGCGCGAGCGCAGCACGCGGAGCATGGCAAACAGCGGATTGTCGGAAGCGGCGCCGGTCGTCGATGAGGCTGGTCCACCCCGTTTGCCGCGCGCGGGCTTGGGAGCAGCCTTCGAGATGGCACGCATGCGGAACTCGCTGTCGCCGCGCAGGAGGGGTCGCGCGAGGTCGGTGAGGAGGAGCGTGCCGTGCCCTTCGGTGTCGCCTGTCAGGTGCCCTGCAGCCGTGAGCTGGCGGAAGAGACCCCGCCAGGTGTTGGCGTCGGTATCCTTGCCGATGCCGAAGACTGAGAGCGTGTCGTGGCTGTTGCGGATGATGCGTTCATCGCTGGTGCCGACGAGGACGTCGGTGACGTAACCGACGCCGAAGCGTTGGCCCGTGCGGTAGACGGCTGAGAGCGCCTTGCGGGCGAGCACGGTGCCATCGACGGTGACGGGTGGATTGAGGCAGTTGTCGCAGTTGCCGCACGACTCGTGTCTGATCTCGCCGAAGTAGGCGAGCAGCGCTTGACGTCGGCAACCGACCATCTCGCCAAGGCCGATTAGCGCATCGAGCTTTTGGCGCTGGACGTGCTTATAGGCGTCGCTCCCGTCCGATTGCGCGATCCATTGGCGCAGTTGGATGAGGTCTTGCAGGCCGTACGCCATCCAGGCGTCGGCAGCATCCCCGTCGCGACCGGCGCGGCCGGTTTCCTGGTAATAGGCTTCGATCGATTTGGGCAGGTTCAGGTGGGCGACGAAGCGCACATCGGGCTTATCGATGCCCATGCCGAAGGCGATGGTCGCGCAGATGATGAGGTTGTCCTCGGCGAGGAAACGCTGCTGGGCGTCGCGGCGTACATCGGCTGGAAGGCCAGCGTGATACGCGAGTGCCGCGCGGCCCTTGGATTTCAGCCATGCGGTCGTTTCTTCAACCGCCTTGCGCGAGAGGCAATAGACGATGCCGCAGCTCGCTGGGTGCTCGGCTGCGATGAACTGCCAAAGGCGGTCGCGGGCGCTCGATCCGCCCATCTCGGAAATTGTGTAGCGGATGTTGGGGCGGTCAAAGCTCGCCACGAACCGGTGCGCGGTCTCAAGGCTCAGCTCAGAGGCGATTTCTTCGCGCGTGCGCTCATCGGCGGTGGCGGTCAGCGCAATGCGCGGAATGCCGGGGAACCGCTCGGCCAGCATCCGGAGCTGGCGATATTCGGGACGGAAGTCGTGGCCCCATTGCGAGACGCAGTGCGCTTCATCGATGGCAAACAGCGCGATTTTTGACCGTTGCAGGAGCCCGATCATCCGCTCCTGGACGAGGCGTTCGGGTGCGACATACAGGAGATCGAGTTTGCCGGCCACCAGTTCCCATTCGACGGCCTCTTGCTCGCGGCGGTCGAGTGTGGAGTTGAGGAAGGCAGCGCTGACACCGGCTTCGCGGAGCGCGTCGACCTGATCCTGCATGAGGGCGATCAGCGGCGAGACGACGATGCCGGTGCCCGCGCGGACGATTGAGGGGATTTGGTAGCAGAGCGACTTTCCTCCTCCTGTTGGCATCAGGGCCAGCGCGTCGCCACCATTGACCACGGTTTCGATGATCGCTGCCTGATGGAGGCGGAACGACTTATAGCCAAAGACGCGCTCCAAAACCTCATGCGCCCGGTCCATGGGGTCTGGCTCCTGACGTCGGGGTGAACGCAGCGCGGCTGCTGGCATGATATCGTCGTCCCCAATGGAAGTCTTTGGAGCGACGCTAAACCGATTCTGCGGCGAGCCTGTTGGGGGCCCACCTTGCGCCTTGGATAAAATCCAGCGCTTAGCCAGCTTGGCACACAGGCTCAGCTGCGCCTATATAGCGCGTGAATGCCGCAGGACGCGGCGCAGGCACGAGCAACCGGCGGCCCAGGGGCAGGACGTCGGGAGCTTTCGTGCTTTTTGCGCGCAGCGTCAGCGCACTGACTTTGGAGACACACATCATGGCAGCAACATCCTGGACGCCCGACAGCTGGCGCGGCAAGCCGATCGTGCAGGTGCCCGATTATCCAGATATGGCAGCGCTCGGCGATGTCGAAGCCAAACTTGCAACGTTCCCCCCGCTGGTGTTTGCCGGTGAAGCCCGCCAGCTCAAAAAGACGCTGGCCGAGGTGTCGAAGGGCCACGGTTTCCTGCTTCAGGGCGGCGATTGCGCGGAAAGCTTCGTCGAGCATCGGGCCGACAACATCCGCGATTTCTTCCGCGTGTTCCTGCAGATGGCGGTCGTGCTGACGTATGCGGGCGGCTCGCCGGTGGTTAAAGTGGGCCGCATCGCTGGCCAGTTCGCCAAGCCGCGATCCTCGCCGATGGAAACCAAAGACGGTGTCGCGCTGCCGAGCTATCGCGGCGACATCATCAATGGGCCTGAGTTCACCAGCGAAGCCCGCATCCCCGATCCGCAGCGGCAGTTGCAGGCCTATCGCCAGTCGGCGGCGACGCTCAATCTGCTGCGCGCGTTCGCAACGGGGGGCTATGCCGATCTTGAGCGGGTTCACCAGTGGAATATGGGGTTCGTCAAGGACAGCCCGCGCGGCCAGCATTATCAGGAACTGGCCGACCGAATCGCTGAGACGATGGGGTTCATGCGCGCGTGCGGGATCACGTCCGACAACACGCCGCAGCTGCGGACGACGAGCTTTTATACCTCCCACGAGGCGCTGCTGCTTGGCGTTGAGCAGGCGTTGACCCGCAACGATTCCACGTCGGGCGACTATTACGCGACGTCTGGCCATATGATCTGGATCGGTGACCGGACGCGCCAGCCCGAGAACGCCCACGTGGAGTTCTGCCGGGGCATCAAGAACCCGATTGGCCTCAAATGCGGGCCGACGCTTGAGCCCGACGGATTGCTCCGGCTGATGGACATTCTCAATCCCAAGGACGAGGCCGGTCGCCTCACGCTCATCTGCCGGTTTGGCCACGACAAGGTTCAAAAGCACCTGCCCAAGCTAATTCGCGCGGTGCAGAAGGCCGGGCGCAGCGTGGTGTGGTCGTGTGATCCGATGCACGGCAATACGATTACGGCGGGCAATACGGGCTACAAGACCCGGCCGTTCGACCGGATTATGAGCGAAACCGAAGCGTTCTTTGATGTCCACCGGGCAGAAGGCACCCACGCGGGCGGCATCCACGTCGAGATGACGGGGCAGAACGTGACGGAATGTACGGGGGGCGCGACCGCGATCTCCGAGCAAGACCTGTCGGATCGCTATCACACCCACTGCGATCCACGCTTGAATGCCGATCAGGCGCTGGAACTCGCGTTCCTTGTCGCCGACCGCCTGAAGCAGGAGCGGCTCGCGTCGGCGCCAGCGCCTGTTGCGATGGCTGGCGAGTGACGTGGAGTGGTGGCTGCACTTTGCTGATGTCGTTTACAAACTGTGTCTTCCTGTCGGAGGCGCAACCGGTCTGTATCTCGCCTATTTGCGGGTTAGTGCGGCAAATCGGCAAGCTGAAGCGCAGATCAAGCAGGCGGAGGCATCGACGCGTCAAGCGGACCTGGGTCGCCGCAAACAGGCGACCGATATTTTCGTTCAGGCCGTCGGGCAATTGAGCGACGACAAACTGGAAGTTCGCTTGGCCGCCGTTTACACTCTGCGGAAACTCGTGGATGAGTATCCCGAGGACAGTTCGATGATCGTGGCGCTGCTGGCTGAACATCTTCGCAGCAATCCCCGCCGCTGGGACGAAAGC
>JBBRKD010000122.1:0-5908 GCA_038218255.1 Hyphomicrobiales bacterium
AGCTCTCGCTTGCAGGAAGGGACTAGGCCAAGGGAGACGATATGAATCTCGACCGACTGAGAACGACGGCGGGCGTGGACGTCGCGGGTAAGCGCGTGCTGGTGCGCGCCGACCTGAACGTCCCGGCTAAGGGCGGCGTGGTGACAGACGCAACGCGGCTCGTTCGCATTGTGGAGGGCCTTCGCGATCTCTCAAAGCGCGGCGCGCGCGTGATCGTCCTGTCGCATTTCGGGCGTCCTAAGGGCGGCCCCGACGCGGAATTCAGTCTGGCTCCGGTCGCCGCCAAACTCGCCGAACTCGTTGGACAGCCGGTGGCGTTCATCGGCGACTGTGTGGGACCGGTTGCCCAGGCAGGTGTCGCGAGCCTCGCGCCGGGCGGGATCGCGGTGCTGGAAAACCTGCGCTTCCATGCGGGCGAAGAACAGAACGATCCAGCCTTTGCAGCCGAACTCGCCAAGCTCGGCGATCTCTTTGTCGGCGACGCGTTCTCGTGTGCGCATCGCGCTCATGCCTCAACAGAAGGCATCACGCATCTTTTGCCCTCATATGCGGGGCCGCTCATGATGGAGGAAATCGACGCGCTGCGAACCGCGCTCGAAAAGCCGCAAAAGCCAACGGCTGCGGTCGTCGGCGGGGCCAAAGTCTCGACCAAGATCCCCGTCCTGATGAACCTGCTGCCCAAGGTCGACAAGCTGATCATCGGCGGCGGCATGGCGAACACGTTTCTGCAATCGATGGGCGTGCTCGTCGGCCAGTCGCTCGCTGAGCCCGAGTTCCATGCGACCGCGCGTCAGATCTTGGCCGAAGCCAAGAAAACAGGCTGCGAGATCGTGCTTCCGGTCGATGCGGTCGTCTCGCACGAGTTCAAGGCTGGGGCGAAATCAACGGTCGTGAGCGTCCACAAAATCCCGCTCGATCAGATGATGCTTGATGTCGGGCCTCAGTCGGTCGCCAAAGTGTCGGCCGTTCTGGCGGCCTGCAAGACGCTACTCTGGAACGGCCCGATGGGCGCGTTCGAGATCACGCCATTTGGCGATGGCACGTTCGCACTCGCGAAGCAGGCCGCCGCCATGACCAAGGCTGGCGGTCTCGTATCGGTCGCCGGTGGCGGCGATACGGTGGCAGCACTCAATGCAGCGGGCGTGACGGGCGACTTTACGTATGTCTCGACGGCCGGTGGTGCGTTCCTCGAATGGCTCGAAGGCAAGGACCTGCCCGGCGTCGTGGCGTTGGCACGGGGATGATGCGCGCTGCCATCTTCGATCTCGACGGCACGATCGCCGATAGCGCGCCCGACATTGCGGCCGCGCTGAATGCGGCGCTCGCCGACGATGGTCTTGCTCCGTTCGATCTCGGGGATGCGACCAGCATGGTCGGTGCTGGCGCGCGGACGCTGGTGCAGCGAGCGCTAACGGCGCGCGGCGTGGAGTTTGGCACACAACGGCTCGACGCCGTGCAGGCGCGCTTCATCGTGCATTACGACGCCCACCCGTGCGTTCACACGCAGCTCTATCCCGGTGCCCGCGAGACGCTGCAGGCGCTAGCGGATGCAGGCTGGCAGCTCGGCATCTGCACCAACAAGCCGCAGGCACTCGCCGATGCGGTCGTGCGTCGGCTGGGCATCGGGGCGCTGTTTCAATCGGTCGTCGGCGGTCAGGACGGCATTCCGCTGAAGCCCGCGCCTGACATGGTGCAGCGTGTGATGGCAGAGCTTGCGAGCGTGCCTGACCGCGCGGTGATGATCGGCGACAGCAAGGCTGATCTCGGCGCTGGCCGCGCCGCCGGAATGGCCGTCATCCTTTTCACCCACGGCTACAATGATGCGCCTGTGGCGACACTCGGCGCGGACGCCGTGATCGATCACTTCGCCGAACTGCGGGGCGCGCTTGATCGTGTCGGGACACGAGCGGCCTGAAGCGCCACATGAGTTGCCGTCTCAATCGCCGGCTTAATCCCCGCCGCCGCCGCTGTCGCCGCCGCCCTCTCCTCCGGGCGCCGCCTTCGCGCCGAACATGTCGTCATGGGAAATCCAGGTCTTTTTGTCCTTGATGACGGCCTGAACCGGCAGCATGGGCGACAGCGGCGCTGCGCCCGGAATGCGCTTAACCGCTGTCCCGATGGCCATGAATTCGAGCAGCCCGCCGGTGTCGTGAATGTGGGTCTTGATGCCCACCACGTCGTCGGCACCGATCGCTGCCGCCTCGTCTTTCAACAATCCGATGGCGTGCTCGCGGGCTTCATAGATGAGCGTCGTCAGATCGGAGATTTCGCCGCGCGCGAGGCTTTTGAACATCGCTTTCAGCCCGCCGATGAGGCCCAGCGAATAGACAGCCGTACCGAGCACGAGCTTCAACGGCATGAAGCCAAGGCTCGCGAGGTTCCACATTTCCTCGCAGGTTAGATCGCTTGTGACAGGATCGGCCGATGCGGACATGGGAAGCGCTGGATGGCTTGCAGCCGTGCCGATCATCAGCATTTCGTGCGTGCCGGAAAACGGCATGATGCGGGTTTCGATCCCGAGCACGGCGTTGGCACCGGCGGTGCGTGCTTCGGCTGCGATCCGGGCCAGCGCCAGATGTCGCGTGCGGTTGAAAATGTTTGAGAATTCTTTGATCTCGCCGCGCGCCATCGTCTTGAGGCCGCCGAGCAGCCCGCCCACGATCCCGACCGAATAGGCAACGTTGCCGAACACGAACTGGCGTGGCTCGTATCCACAGTCCATCAGGCAATACAACTCTTGCCCGTTGGACGACGACGAGAACATCGTGCTCGGCTGGGCAGCCCCGCTCCGGTGGACGCCAGATGCCACCGAAAGGAATTCGACGTTCCCCTGCATGGTCCGCAGTTCGCTCGTGACGCCCGTCACGCCATCGGCGTTGTGGCGGTGCGCCTCCTGGAGCAGGCGCGCCTGTGACTGATGGCGGCCTTCCGCAATGATCGACGTCACCTGGCTGACTTCGCCGCCGAATGCGGCCTGAAGCCCCGCCCCGAGTGTGCCCAAGAGGCCGAGCGAATGCACGCTGTTGCCGATGAGAAGTTCGCCGGGGGCAAGACCCTTGAGGTTGAGGCAGAACATCTCGTTGCCTGAAAGGCCGGTCATCATCGGCTGCTTGGCTGCGGGCATGGATCTCTCCTCGGGATCAGGTTTGGGTGGTCAGCAGTGTACACGAGGCCTGTGACAGGCGCATCGGCCCGGCGCATCGGCCCGGCGCATCGGCCCGGCGCGACGGTGTGCATTCGAGGCCACCTCGGCGCGAAACGTTTTTTGTTGACTGTGTCTGTTTTGCCGCCAGACGGCCCAGATTGCACCGTGATCGGAGCACAATCGCTCCTTACGGCTTCGTCACATATGAGCGAGAGTGTCGGTGCATGACGCGGGGAACGGGGGGGCTGGGAGCTTTCCGCAGTCGACGCGCCAGCAGTCCGGCAGGGGCAACACTTCTCATGGGGTCTTAACGACCCATTAACCCATGCAGGGTTAATCGTCATGGGAGTAGAGGTGCGTCATGCGGCAAGTGTTTACGTTATCGTTCCGGGCGAGGGGTGTTTGCTCGGTGACTTATCCCGTGTTGTTCGGCCTCGCGATGGCTGGCTGCAGCGCGGATGTTATGCGGCTCGACAGTCCGTCGAGCTTCAGCTTGAACGACAGCGGGTCGGCGATGTCGCGCCCGCAAGCGTCCATGTCAAAGTCGGGCGCAGGAGCTGGTTCGCTCGCGTCATCCCAGGCCGGTGAGCCCTATACGCCGCCCCCGTCGTCTGGTGGACCTGGCGTGCGGATGGCAGCCTTGCCTGAAGCCACACCAGCGCCGCTCCCATCGTATGTGCCTCCAGCGGCAACGCCGCAGGCAAGATCCTCACGCGCGGTTGCGGCTCCTGTTGCCGTTGCGCCGGCTGCAGTGGCCGCTGCTGAAAAAGGCGAAGCCATCGTCATCAAGCAGGGCGATACGCTGTTTGGGTTGTCGAAGCGCCATCACGTGGCGGTCGCCGAACTGATGTCGGTGAACGGGCTCACCTCTCCAGCCTTGAAGCCCGGCCAAACGCTCTATCTTCCGGCCGGCCGAAGCGCTGGCAAGAAGCCTTTGACGCGTCCAGCGGATGCGGCTGGTGCCGTGGCTGCGGCCGGTCCGCCAGCGAGTGCGCTGGCTCCGCCAACGGCTGCCCAACTTGCCAAATATGACGGCAGCTACACCGTCAAGAAGGGCGACAGCCTTTATGGGCTGGCGATCCAGATGAAGGTGCCGTTCGCCGAACTACAGCAGGTCAATGGCATTGTGGACGTGCGTAAGGTTCGCCCCGGATCGCTGCTGAAAGTGCCCTCATCCGCGCTGGCCGTGCTGCCGCAGGCAACTCCCTCGGTCGCTGCTGCAGCTGTCGCACCCGCTCTCAAGGTGCCAACGGCTGCCGTTGCCAAGGAAGCCCAGGCGACCGTGCAAACGACCACGCGTCCGGTTTTACTGAACGGCGATAAGACGGTCGCAGCCGTTGAGGCGACGAAGTCAGATGCCAGCAGTGGTGCCGCAACGGCACCCGTTGAAAAGGGCCCTCAGGTTGCAGCCGCGGGTGACGCAGGGTCGGCAATCGTTGGCAAGTTGCGCTGGCCAGCCAAGGGCAAGGTGATCGGTTCGTTCGGCCCCAGGCCCGACGGCACCCACAACGACGGCGTGAACCTGTCCGTGCCGCTGGGCACCGAAGTTCATGCGGCCGAAAGCGGCACGATCGCCTACGCTGGCAGCGAGCTCAAGGGCTATGGCAACCTCGTTCTCGTCCGTCACGACAACGGCTGGATTACCGCCTACGCCCACAACGAAGAATTGCTTGCCAAGCGCGGCGATAAGGTCAAACGCGGGCAAGTGATTGCGAAGGCTGGCAAGAGCGGACAGGTCGATGTCCCGCAGGTTCACTTTGAGCTGCGGCAAGGCTCAAAGCCGGTCGACCCCACGCCGTTCATGGAAAAGCTCTGACACCACAGATGCCACCACAGAAGCCCGATGTCAGCGCGCGCGGGGCCTGTCTGGCGTTGCGCTTGTAACGAATAGCTCCTTGACGATGTCACGGGCGCGGACCGGCGGCGCTTCGATAAACGGAAGCGGGCGGATGACGTCGAGAGCGGCAGCGCCCAGCCGAACGGTGAGCGCGCCGTTGAACGCGCCTTCGCCGAGCCGACGCGACAGGCGGCGCAAAACATCCTGGCCGAAGAACTGGCCGAGCAGATCGTCGGTCAACGCGACGCCGCCAGTTCCCACGATGTGCGAGACAACCAGCCGTGCCAGTCGCAGTGAGCCGAGTACGCCGGGTCGGCCGCCATAGAGTGCTGCGAGCCGCCGCAAGAGGCTGACATTTTCAACCAGCACATAGCCGACGGCGATGAGCGCCATCGGCGACATGGCCGTGACGGTCGAGACGCGTTTGGCCGAGCGCAGCACGAGCGCGCGCGCCTGGGTGTCGATCGGGGCCATGAGTTCCCGGTCGGCGAGCGCCAGCAGGCGGCCAGGATCGTGAATGTCGCGCTCGTGCTCGGCAAGGCGGGCAAGCGACCACGTCATGTCGGACCGGTTTGCATAAAGAGCCTTGAGGCGAACGAGACCGTCGCGCTCGGCAGCGGCATCGCGTGCGGCCAGCGCTGCATCCATGTCACGGCGCAGCCGGCCCAGACGGGCAAGCGCCAACAGCCCAAAAACCTCGCGCAGCAGCAAGACGACGCCGGAAAGAGCGGCGACCGCAACCAGTGCGACCGACGTCCATCCGATCCAATCGTCGCGTTCGAGCGCAACCGACACGAAGCGGAAAAAGGTCACGGACGCTGCGAGCGTCGCGAGCCCGAGCATCGCCGAAAAGAACAGGGCTCCAAAGCGCACGCCTTGCGAGACGCCAGCTGCCGTCGGCAATGACAGCCGTCCGCCGCCCGATC
>JBBRKD010000123.1:0-5890 GCA_038218255.1 Hyphomicrobiales bacterium
AACTGATAGTCGCCACCGAAAAACGTACCGCCCGGATGCGCGAGCTGGATACGCAACATCACGGAAAACAGCGTGCCGGTCAACCCCGCCACCACCGCAAATATCAGGTACATCACGCCAATATCTTTATGGTTGGTGGACAAGAACCACCGGGTGAAGAACGGCGGCGCGTGATCGTGATGATCGTGCTCGGCGTTGGTTGAATAGCTGCCCATTTCAGGTGCTTTCGAGCTTGAGTTGTTTGGACAATGCCGTGAGAAGAGACTGGCGGGATTGGGACTGGCGTAATTGGGACTGGCGTAACTGGCCGTGACTGAGCGAGCGGAACTTATTACGGCGCAACCGCTGCAACCGACGTTGATTGGGCTTTGATCGCTTCGGCTTTCAAGATTTCCTTGGCTTTCTTACCGTCCTTGGCCTTCAAGGCGGCGATCCAGTCGTTGTAGCCTTGTTCCGTCACGACACGCACGGCAATCGGCATGGCCGAATGGTTCTTGCCGCACAGCACCGAGCATTGGCCGTAATACATACCCACCTTGAGAGGCTGGAACCATGTGGCGTGAACGCGGCCAGGGACGGCCTGCATTTTCGCGCCGAAGGCTGGGATGGTCCAAGAGTGGATCACGTCGTTCGATGTGACGAGCAAATGAATCTTCTTGCCGACGGGCACGGCAATTTCGCTGTCGACCGTGAGCTGGCGTGTTTCATTGCGCTTGACCCACAGCGGCTGGGCCGTTTCGTAAACCGCCTTGTTACGGGCAATTGAACCATCTTCTAGCTTGCCAAAGCGCGCGGCGAATTCCTTGTCGCCGATCTCGGCCTTCACGACGTCTTCGTCGGTGACCATGTTGGATGTGATCGAGATGCCCTTATGGTCGAGGTACTCGTGTTCCCAGTACCACGCGTTGCCGATGGCTTTAATAGTCACATCCGGCTTGGGATAGTTGTATTGGGCATTCAGCAACTTAAACGAGGGGATCGCGATGATCACGAGGATCGCGATCGGAATGACCGTCCACGCAACCTCAAGGCCAACGTGGTGCGTGGTTTTAGACGGGACGGGATTGCGCTTCTCGCTGAACGCGAAGACCACGTAGATCATCAAGGCGAGCACGAACACGGTGATCCCGATGATGATGACGTTGACCATGTCATAAAAATTGATGATTTGAGACATGATGTCGGTGGCGGGCTCTGACAGCCCTATCTGTCCGGGGGAGGGCTGCCCGATGGCATATGCCATGCTCGATCCACCGAGCATGAGCCCCGCAAAGGCTGCGATTGACAAACCCGGCGCGGCGCCGCGCGTCCATCCACACATCATGCTCGTCTTTCCTTATTCTACCGACTTCACGTCAGCGACCGGTTTGGCCACCCGACGCACGCAGCCCGCGCGCTGAGAGCCACGTTTTGGCTGCAATCTATGTCGCACAGACCACATCCCCGGTGAGACCCACAAGGGGCGGCCATGCGGCATTTTTCCGCGCGCCATGTGATGACCATATACGAGTTCCAATCGATCAGAATACTGGTTGTCTTGCAGTCTGAATTCGGCCCGATTTTGTGCCGAGACCGCTTCAACCTGACACCCCATTGGCCGACGGTCTCGTGTGATGGTTCGGCACGAATGAACTTTGACCGCGCACTCACGACCCAAATCCTAAACCCAAACCCGAGGACAGCCCGTGCGCTCAGCGATGCGAACCGGTTCCAATGCGCGTACGGCCTGTGGGCCGCGATACGGCTGGACGCAGCGACGCGGCTGGCTTGCCGCCCTGGTGGCTTTCGGCGTGGCCAGCGTCAGCGCTAGCGCCCACGCTGCCGAGGAGGGCACCGTGAAAGCGCAACACGGCGACTGGCAGGTCGTATGCAAGGACCCACCGCCGGGCGCGAAGGGCGAAGTCTGCGCCCTCGTGCAGAGCGTCACCGCCGAGGACAGGAACAATGTCGGCCTAACCGTTTATTTCCAGAAATTTTCGAACGGCTCTCGGGTCTTGCGCGTGTTCGCACCCGTCGGCGTTCTCCTGCCGCCAGGCCTCGGGCTGAAGATCGACGACAAGGATGTGGGGCATGCGCCGTTTCTGAGGTGCCAGAACTTCGCCTGCTATGCCCAAGTCACGGTCGAGGATACGCTGGTTGAGAAACTCAAGACCGGGAAGACGGCAATTTTCATCATCTTCCAGACCGAAGAAAACGGGATTGGCATCCCGATTTCGCTTGCAGGTTTTGCGCAGGCATTGGCCGCGCTCAAGTGAGGCTGAAAGCTGCTGAAAGTTCTAAGCTGGCGGCATAACGCAAGCGAAAGACCAACTCAGCTATCAGGCCGACCACTATCAGGCCGAGCGCCTCACGCGGTACTCTGGAACAGGCGGGAGCTGCGACGATTTCGGGGCCGCCACAGGATCGGCCGCAACAGGCGCCACCACCAGATAGTCGCGGGTCCGTTCGACTGGCACAGCCTCATCGCGTGGCCCATGCGTCGACGACGGCACCGCTACGAGTGTTTGCGACATCGTGTGGGACATCGCCCGCTGATAGTCGATCTGCGCGCGCTGCCAGAAGAGCACCTGCTCGCGCATCACGTCTTCGACCGACTGGCAGGTTGTCACGGTCTTTGGCACATCGAGATAGGCCGCCGCGCGCCGCGATAGCAGAGCGACGGTTTCGATCTGGTAGCGGGCGTGCAGGCGCCACAGATCGGTCCATCCAGGGACGGCGCTCAATGCTGGGGTCTTAACCGGTTCAAACGCGGTCATGGGGGCTCACGCTTTCAAGATGGTTACGGATCGACCAGAACTATACTTCTAGGTCGCGCCGGTACAGTCGGCTCGGATCACAACATTGTGTTCTTGTTTTATCCACAGGTTGTCCAGTATAAAAACACAGCAATTCGCCAACTTAAAAAACAATTTAAGATTGTAATTGTCGTGGGCGAATACAATCAAAAAATGTATTTACGCGAATTAACCTCGTTTGTCTTGACGATCTTCCGGCGTCGAGGCTCGAATACTTGACGGTAAGTTTCGCTCCGGCAGTAAGTTTCGAGTGGTTCTGTGTTGCGGTGGTTCCCAGTCATTGCCCGTCGGGGGCAAGCCTTGGCTTTTGGCCTCACCGCCCTGCTCTGCGGGGCGATTCAAACGCTTGGCGCAGAGCCGCCCCCGCATCCACCACCTGAGCAAAAAAGCGATCAACCCCAAGGTGTCGGCTCGCGTGAGATCTGGTTCGGAGTCGATGCTTCGGCGCGCAATTGGCTGGTGTATTCTGGCGGCACGCATGCGCCCTGGGACGACATCCATGGCGATGGATGGCGACTGCGATCGACGGCTGGATATGGGCGCTACAGTTACAACTTCGATGCATCGACGCGCGTCAATGTTGAAAAATCAGTTGCCGATGTGCTGGTTGGATATCAAGTTCGCCTGGGTAGTCTGACCGCGAAGGGGTTTGTTGGCGGCGCGCTCCTCAACACAGCGTTTGAGGTCCCCTCCAAGTCGTTGCGGCTTGGCGAGCAGAAGTTTGGATTCAAAACCGCGCTCGAACTTTGGCTCAACCTAGGCCCAGACGCCTGGACATCGCTCGACCTGTCGTACGCCGATACCCGCGCCCTGGCGAGCGCCCGCTCCCGGCTCGGGTACCGGGTCTTGCCGACCGTATCGATCGGCGTCGAAGGTGTGTTCAACCACACCAATCTGGAGGGCCAAATTCAAATGAGCCAGACGACGACCACGCACGGCAACGCCCGCCTGGGTGGATTTGCCCGTTATGAATGGTTTGGCGGCGAAATTTCGGCGTCGGGCGGATTGGCTGGCGATGTGGTTGAGGCGCGTGCGACCGGCGATCTCGACCTCTTGCATCGCCCCGAAGTCTACGGCACCTTAAATCTCATCCTGCAGTTCTGACCGCCTGACGCGTTCGCTCTGCTCCATCGGCCACATCCGAAAGCCAGCTATGCGCCTCATGCGCCATCCCTTTCGCAACGTGCTGCTTGGTGCCGTCGCGGCAGCCGTTGCACTCGCAGCTTCGCCTGTTTGGGCTGAAACGTGTGTCCAACTCCCGGTGACCGCGCGCGGCGAACCGTCCTCCTTTGAATGGCTCGCAAAGACCAAGGCCCACGCCAACTGGCGGTCCCGCGTGCGGGCGACGAAAGCGATCGGCCCCGCCTACTCCAACTGGGTGCGAGCTGCCGACCGGTTGGAAACGTGCAATCCTAGCCCCAAAGGCATTATCTGCACGTTCACTGGAACGCCGTGTCGGCCATGAAGCCATGGCGGCGCCTGTCAAACCTGCCTTAAACGCTGGCCGGGGACCCAAACCCGTTTGCCCCACGCTTGTCGTCGCCCCCGTCAGCTCAAAGAAAAGCGTCGTTTGCGTCCTTGAAATTGCCGCCGTTTGGATGCAAACAGAATAGGCGTTCGCTTTGGGCGCTTCATGTCATGGCGGGTGCTGGCAATACTGCCGTCGAAACACCGCCGTCGAGATGATCACGGTCCAAGCAGGCCCGGAGTTTGTTGGTGCCAAAACTTAAACCCGATACGCACAAAGCCCGCCGGGAGCACATCTTGGATGCGGCGAGCCGCTGCTTTGCGCACACCGGCTTCCACCGCACCACCATGCAGCACGTCTGCCGCGAGGCTGGCGTTAGCCCAGGTGCTGTCTATGTCTACTTTGCATCCAAGGAAGACCTGATTTCCGGGATCACCGAACGTGACCGGTCTAAGCTCGCGGCGGAATTGGCAGTTGTCGCCAAGTCCCCCGATATTCTCGCGGCCCTGTCGGGCCTGGGCGAGCACTACATGGTGGAAGAGCCGCGCGAAAAGCAGCAGCTGGTCATCGAGATCGGGTGCGAGTCGATGCGCGGCGGCCCCGTCGCCGATATCTTCCGCGCCGTCGATCAATCCGTCATCGCACTGTTCGAAACCCTGTTTCGTCGCGCTGAAGCCGAAGGCAAGATCGCGCCGGAACACGACGCCCGCACGCTCGCCTGCGCGCTTGCCGTCATCGGCGATGGCTTGATGTGGCGGCGCGCCGTCGATCCAGCGTTCGACGCCAAGTCCATCGTCCCCGTCATCACCGCGCTGATTGGAACGCTCCTCAATCCAGCGCCCCAGAACACACCGTACCCCAACACAATGGTCGCAGCACTCCACCCCGTCGCTGCCCGCTCTGAGATCACATCATGACGAGACCGATGATCGCTGGCCTCGTGGCCGTCCTCGCCGCCGGATTTTTCGCGTCTGCTGGCGGCTACATCCCGACCGGTGCCCATACGCCTGGAGCCGCACCGGTCACAGGCTCGACCGTGCGTTCCACCGGCCAGCGCTCGGTTGAGGCAACGGCGCCGGCCGTGTCGGTGCTCAAAGTTGCCAAGGCTGACTTCGTCGAGACCGTTTTGATCACAGGGTCGGTGGTTGCCCGAGACGAAATCCTGATCGCGCCGGAAATCGAGGGCTTGATGGTCCAAGACCTCGCCGCCGATGAAGGAGACAGCGTCACCAAGGGCCAGATCCTGGCCCGGCTTACGACGGAAACACTGGACGCCCAGATGGCTCAGAACACGGCCAACATTGCACGCGCGGCAGCCGCCATCGCGGTTGCACGCAGCGGCATCGTTCAAGCGGAAGCCAGCGTCAAGGAAACGACCAACGCGTTCGACCGGGCCAAACCTCTCAAAGAACAAGGCTACGTCTCGAGTGCAACCTTTGACCAGCGCGAATCGGCCGCTAACACGGCCCAGGCCAAGTTGATTTCAGCCCGCGACGGCCTCATGAGCGCCGAAGCCGACAAGGCAGCCTTCGAGGCTGGCCGCCGAGAATTGGCCTTCAAGCGAAGCCGCGCCGAAATCCGCTCTCCTGTCGATGGATTGATCAGCCGCCGCAGCGCGCGCGTCGGG
>JBBRKD010000124.1:0-5878 GCA_038218255.1 Hyphomicrobiales bacterium
GTTCACTTTCCATTTGTCGACCACGTGCCAGAACCGCGACGCGTTTGGATAATTGGGCACGCCTTCAAACATCAGCGTCGTCGCCCCGTTCGCGAGCGGCCCGTACACGATGTAGCTATGGCCCGTGACCCAGCCGACATCGGCCGTACACCAGTAGATATCACCGTCGTGGTAATCGAACACGTACTGATGCGTGATGGCAGCATACGTGAGATAGCCGCCCGTCGTGTGCAGCACGCCCTTAGGCTTGCCCGTCGATCCCGACGTATAGAGAATGAACAGTGGGTCTTCAGCCCCCATCTCTTCGACCGGGCAGTTGGCCGACACCTTGACGAGTTCTTCGTGTAGCCAGAAATCGCGGCCAGCCGTCATCGCAACTGCGCCGCCAGTGCGCCGCACGACAAGCATTTTATGATTGCCCTTGGGCACCTTGCTCAGCGCCACGTCAGCGTTCTTTTTGAGCGGCACCGCTTTTCCGCCGCGCAAGCCTTCGTCCGCCGTGATGATGAACTGGCTGTCGGCGTCCTCGATGCGGCCAGCCAGCGCGTCAGGCGAGAACCCGCCAAACACGATAGAATGCACCGCCCCGATCCGCGCACACGCGAGCATCGCATAGGCAGCTTCCGGGATCATCGGCAGATAGATCGTGACGCGATCGCCTTTGCCGACGCCGTGCGCCTTCATCACGTTGGCGAACTTCGACACCCGCTCATGCAGCTGACGATACGTGATCGTCTCGTCCTGGGTCGGATCGTCGCCTTCCCAGATGATCGCCACCTGATCGGCCCGCGTCGCCAGATGACGGTCAACGCAGTTCGCACACACATTCAGCGTGCCGTCTTCGTACCATTTGATCGAGACGTTGTTGGTGTCGAACGAAGTGCTTTTGACCTTGGTATAGGGCTTGATCCAGTCGAGCCTGCGGCCCATCTCGCCCCAAAAGCCCGACGGGTCTTTCACCGAGCGGTCATACATTTTTTGATAGGCAGCCTCGTCCAGCCACGCGCTCTTCGTCCAAGCGGCAGGCACCGGGTATGTTTTTTCGATCATGGCATTTCCTCAGCGAACGTTTTTTGTTGTTGTTGGGCGAGACTATGAGCCCAGCCCGCCCGCGTTGCAAATCCGCTCGCGTGGGGTTGGACTTAGGTCGAAGGGGTCGGGTCTTTCGGTGGGCGCTCAGAACTTCCATTGCCGCGCTTGCGACACGAGATAGTCGCGCAACACCTGCACCTTCTTTGAGGTTTTGAGCTCCTCAGGGTACACAAACAGCACCGGCAGCGTCGGCAGCGTCATTTCCGTCAGCACGGCAACGAGATCGGTCTCTTCAGCCGTCATATAGTCCGGGATCATCCCGATGCCGATGCCAGCCCTCACCGCATACTTGAGCGCAACAACGCTATTGGCCCTGAGCGCTGCGACGCGCGGGGCTTGCCCGTCGCGGCCCGCCGTCTCAAGCCACCCGAGCGACGATAAGAACTGCTGCGGTTGCCCGCTGTACGATACAATCCGGTGCCGATCGAGTTCAGCCCACGACTGCGGCGCGCCAAACCGCCGGACATAGTTGGTCGAAGCGTAAGCCTTCACCTTCATCGTCGCGAGCGGCCGCCGGATGAGATCGCTTTGCGCCGGTTCGTGCAGCCAGATCGCGACATCGGCTGCCCGCATCGACAAGTCGAGTTGCTCGTCGTTGAGAATGAGATCGATCCGGATTTCGGGGTACAGCTCCATGAAGTCGCGCAGTCGTTGCGTCATCCAGACCGTGCCAAGCCCAACTGGCGCCGTGATCCGCAATTCGCCCTGAGGCTTGGATGTCGCGTCCGTCAACAGGGTTTCTGCCGTCTGGAGCTTGGCCAGAACGTCGGCGGCCGTCCGATACAGCATCTCGCCTTGTTCGGTCAGCTGCAGCCCGCGCGCATGGCGATGGAACAGTGCGACCTTCAAATCGCGCTCCAGTGCGGACACCTGGCGACTGACCGCCGACTGGCTCATGTGGAGGTGTTCGCCAGCGTGCGTGAAACTGCCCGCTTCGGCTGCCGCGTGAAAGATCCTCAGCTTGTCCCAATCCATGCCGTCAGCGCCCTGATCTTGCGTGCCGCCGCCATCGATCAGTCGACAGCCGCCGCAATCTACCCGAGCCATGCGTTTTGAGCAAAGCTGAACGTCTCGTACCAACGAAGGTTCAATCTGACCGCGGACGGGGGCGATGAGCCGCCCGTCGCATCGGGAATCGGTGCTATGGACGGGGGAGACCCAACTCATGAGAGACGACGCGACGTGGCGAGCATCCTGTCCCACCTCCAGACCGCCGTGCAAACCGCCGTGATGGGCCCTTCGACTAAGGGCTGGCCCGTCGGCATGACGCCGACGCCAGAGCACGAGGCGGCGCTTGACTATTTGCGCGGTGGTGCCGGCCATCTCTTCGTTACCGGGCGCGCGGGCACCGGCAAATCCACGCTCCTTCGCGGCCTTCGTGACATCATCACCGACGATGTCGCCGTCCTCGCGCCGACCGGTCTTGCGGCGGTCAACGTCGGCGGCCAGACGATCCACTCGTTCTTCGGCCTCCCGCCGCGCCTGATCAGGGGCGAAGACATTAAGCGCTCGCGCAACGGCGGGGTGATGCGTCGGCTGAAGCTGCTCATTATCGACGAGGTGTCGATGGTCCGCTCCGACCTGATGTGGGGCATTGACCAGTCGCTGCGCCTCAATCGGGGCCGTGCGCGCGAACCGTTCGGCGGCGTTCGCTTGCTCATGTTTGGCGATCTCCACCAGCTGCCCCCCGTCGTGCAGGAGGCCGAAGTGGCAGCCCACCTGGAGACGACGTTTGGCGGCCCGTTCTTTTTTTCCGTCGATTCCCTTCGCGAAGGTGTCGGCACGCATCGCCTGGAACTGTCGCAGGTCTTCCGCCAGTCCGATCCCGAGCTGATCCGCGTCTTGAACCACGTTCGCGATGGCGAAGTCGAGCCAGACGACCTTGAAATTCTCAACGCCCGCGTCAACCCCTTGCGAACACTCGGCGAGGGCGACCCGTATGTCATTCTGACGCCCACAAACGCCGTCGCCCAACGGATCAACGCGGCCTACCTGACGGCCCTTCCAGCGGTTGCCTTCACCTATCAGGCGGGCGTCACCGGCGAGTTCAACCCGTCCGCCCATCCAACCGACCCTTCCCTGATCCTGAAGCTCGGTGCCAAGGTCATCATGCTCCGCAACGATGCCGACAGGCGGTGGGTCAACGGCACCATCGGCCGCGTGAGCAAGCTCGACGAGAAGCGCGTCTGGGTGGAGATCGACGGCAAGGAATATGAAATCGAGCCCGCCGAGTGGAAGAACACGCGCTACGCCTTTGATCAGGCCGCAGGCAAGGTCGTCGAGACCGTGGCTGGCGCGTTCAAGCAGTTCCCGCTGCGCCTCGCCTGGGCCCTCACCATCCACAAGGCGCAGGGACTCACACTGGATAAGGTTTATATTTCTCTGGGTCGCGGCACCTTCGCCCACGGTCAGGCCTATGTGGCGCTCTCCCGCTGCCGCGCTTTGGAAGGTCTCGCACTCGACCGCCCCTTGCGCCCCTCCGACATTATCTTCGACCCCGCAGCGCTTGGGTATCGCGATATTTTCCCCTTGATTTGATCGTCCCCAACCGCCATCGGCGTTAACGACCCTGGTCAGCACACGCTACGCAGTCACGATCGCCTGTGTTAGCACCCGCCTCGATTGCGCCGCCGGGCGTCCAATCCGTAAGCCTGTGCCGACTGGCCCCGGCCACCGCTCAATCGTTCAGGTACGCGCCGATGACGTCCCCACGGGAACTCCTGCCGCAACCCGCACCGCAGCGACCACGCGTCGTCTTGATCTGCCATGCAAACGCCCCGCTCGACCGCGAAGGCATGACACGCTGGCTGGCGTCATTTGCCGATCTCGTTGGCGTGGTCGAGCTGCGCGACACCACCACCGATTTCAAAAAACGCATTCGCCGGGAATGGCAACGGAGCGGAGCGCTCGGCTTGGCGGACGTGACCGCGTTTCGCATCGCTTATCGCCTAACGTCGGCCAAGTCCGATGCCACCTGGGAACATGGCGAACTCGAACGCTTGCGTGACGTGTATCCTGCCGTCGACGCGCCGCTGATCACGGCTGACAATCCCAACACGCCCGACGTTGAAGCCTTCATCCGGGCCGCCGCGCCCGATCTCATGATCGCCCGCTGCAAATTCCTGTTAAAGCCCAGGATATTCGACATTCCCCGCTGCGCGACGCTCGTCCTTCACCCCGGCGTCTGCCCCGAATACCGCAATGCCCACGGCGGCTTCTGGGCGCTGGCCAAGGGCGACTACGGGCGCGTGGGCGCGACGTTGCTGAAGGTCGATAGCGGCATCGACACAGGCCCCGTGTACGCAACCTATACCTACCCCTACGACGCCCTGGCCGAATCCCACATCCGCATCCAACAGCGCTGCGTGTTCGACAATCTGCCCGCGATTGCCACAAAGCTCAGCGCGATCGCAAATGGCACCGCCGCCGAAATCGAGACGACAGGTCGTGCATCAGCCGTCTGGGGCCAACCGCGCCTCACGGCCCATTGGCGCGCGCAGCGCTTGGCACATCAGCATGCGGCGTCAAATCTCGGCCAACGAGGAGTGCCGACGCAATGAGACTGAGGTCAATCCTCTATCACGACGTCGTCGCCCATGACTTCGACGAGTCTGGCTTTCCCGGCCGCGCAGCCGCCCGCTACAAACTTTGGCACAACGAATTCGACGACCATCTCAAGGCCATTGCAAGCCGTGGCGTCAATCCAATCGCAGACTTCGAGGTCACAGCTCACAGCCCCGATCCCGAACCCCTTCTCTTTACCGTCGATGACGGCGGCGTCAGTGCACGCCACATCGCTTCAAGGCTCGAGCAACGCGGATGGCGGGGCGTGTTCTTCGTCACGACCGACCATATCGATCAGCCCACGTTCCTGACCCGCGCCGATCTTCGCGCGCTCCGCAAGGCTGGCCACACGATCGGCTCCCACACCTGTTCACACCCGTTTCGGATGGGCCAGTTGCCACCCGCCATCATCCAGGCGGAATGGTCGAATTCGGTGGCCAAGCTTGAGGACATCCTGGGCGAGCGCGTGGAGAGTGCGTCCGTACCCGGCGGATTTTATGCGCCGTCCGTCGCCAAGGGGGCGAGCGCTGCCCACATCCGCTGGCTATTCACGTCCGAACCGACGGCCGCCACGCACATGGAATCTGGCTGCACAATCCTTGGGCGATATTCGGTCTATCGCGGAATGAACAGTCATTTTGCCGCAGATTTAGCTGCCGGCAAGCCATCCGCTATCGCCATGCAGGCCGCGTTATGGAAGGCCAAAAAGCTCGCCAAAACCAGCGCCGGCCCGGTCTGGGACGCAGCCCGGCGTCTATTTTTCCGGTTGCCCGGTGGCTAGCATTTAACACACGCGTTCATTGTGCGCCTGCGAAGAAAGACAGGCATCACTGCGCTGAAATATCACGGATTTGCTCGGTTTTAATCCCATAATAGACCTGCGACGCCTGCGCAGCAAAAAGATGTTGCACTGCAATAATCGCCGCACTATAGTGCTGACCAGAGCGGTTGGTCATGCGGATTCGCACGGCGACGCTTCTTTCAAGACCAGCAACCCCCACAGGAGATCACTATGACCGTTCAGGAAGACTTCGCCCGCCAGGCCCAGGACATGTTCGCCGCCGCCAAGGATGCCAAGATCCCCGAGAACCTTCAGCACTTCGCCGAAGAAAGCGTCACCAAGACGCGCGAAATGTTCCACAAGTTCAACGCCGCTGCCAAGGACAACGCCAAGGTTCTCGAAGACGTGATGCTCGCAACGACCGCTGGCAACAAGTCGATC
>JBBRKD010000125.1:0-5872 GCA_038218255.1 Hyphomicrobiales bacterium
GGAACAGTGCGTCTAGCACTGTGAGTTGGCCAGCCTCAAGGCGCGATCAAAGTGCCCGCATCAGGCAACCGCCAACCAGAACGAGATGGGCGATCAGCAAGCCCCAAAATTCGTTGCCCGTGAGGCCCGGCACGCTGGCGCCAAAGAACTTGATCATCAGCACGGCTACGACAAGTACGACCGAGAACAGAAAGGTCAAGATGCTGGGGGCTTTCAAAGCCATGGGTCGCATTCCTTGTTGAGACGAGCCTCAGCCGGTGTGATCGGTGATGGCGCGGGTTTGTCCGTGGTGCGTCGTACGCCGATTTGGCGGCGGGATTGAAGCGATGGACAGGACTTAGGCCGTGGATAACGCAACGCCCGGGCCTTGGCCACTCCCTTCCGTCAGGGGGATGGACATCAGGCCACGGCTGGCGGCTGTTTGCGGCGGCTGCGGAAGATCCGCATCAACAGGAGAAGGATCACAAAGACCGGAATCACGGCGAGGACAATCGCTGTCGGGTGGCGTTCGAGGATCAGGACCGGGCTGACTTTGCCCTCCCACGCCAATCGCGCGTCGTCGGCGATGATCGACAGGCCGCCCGCATCCGAACGCAGCATCATATCGACCGCTTGGGCCTGATCGCGGCTCGCGAGCACCCCATCGCGGACGCGGGCGGACGCCAGCAGGCGCATCTTGGTGGGCGTGGTTGCGATGGCTCGCAAAATTCGGTCGCGCGGGGCTTTCTCCAGGCCGGTCAGATAGCCAGAGAGCGTTGCGAGTTCGGTCTCGTTCAACGCGCGGGCGAGGCCCTTGAGGTCGGCGTCGCCGAGTTCCATCAACGTGTCGCGGGCGTCGCGTGGAAGACTTGCGAGGCGCGAGATGGCCAGTTTGTCATCGACGGCCAGCAGGCGGCCAAGCGAGACCTTGGTGAAGGCGTCTGGGCTGGCGCGGCGATGCAATTCCTGGGCTGCAACCTTGGGCAGGAGGTCGCCAGCGATGGCTGCCCATTTGAGCCCGGCGTCGAGGGAGCGCGTGTCGCGGGCGATGTCCATGGCTTGGACCGGCAAGGCGTTCACGGCCGTATTGAGCGTGCCGTCGCCGAGGCGCTTCAGGATGGCGCTCTCGCCCTCGGAGCCGAGCAGGATGGTCACCACTTCGTCCAGGCGGGGGAGGTTTGCGGGCTTGGTCTGGTCGAGGAAGGCGCGGAAGTCGTCGCTGCGCTCGGCGATTTCAAGTGATTTCGTGTGAGCGCGGCGGAACTCCTGCCAGATCTCAAAGATCCGGTCCGCACTCTTGGTGGCCAAGTCTTTGACGTGGTCGCCGATCTGCTCGGAGATGGATTTGGCCAGTTCGACCTGGACGAGGTCTTTCGTCGCTTTGGCCTTCATTTCGGTTGCGATGATCGGTAGCACGCCTGCGCGCAGGTCCCAGATGTCCTTGGCGATCAGAACGGCTCCGACCCCGCCGGCTGCGACCGATACGAGCCGGGAGAGCAAGCTCCCTACGAGACGTTGGCCGATGCGGGCGGCCATGTTGGCAAGCTGGCGGCGTACGAGCAGGATCGCAGCGCCAGCAATGCCATCGCCCGATTGCGCAAGCACCGAGCCGCTCGAAACGCTTGCCTTGCCCTTGGACGGATCAAGACCGAATTCGCGCTCGGCCTGGCCGCTGACGGCAGATGACACGGCGCTGCCATAGCGGCGACCCAGAAACGTCTTGACGCAGGTGATGGCGGGGCCTGCCGCATCCTGGCTTGCAAATTCGAGACTGAGGCCGAGCGTGCGGCCGACGTCGGTTGCGACCGCTTCAATGCCGGATTTGACCGCGTCTGAACGGTACACCCGCTCGGCTACGGCCTTGGCAAGCTCCTGGGATTTCTTGCTGTCGGCGAGCGATTGCAGGAGGTCGCCCCAGCTCGTTTCGCTGCTGACCTTCGAAACGGCCTGATCGACGCTTTTGTCGATGGTCTCGTCCATGTTGGCCGAGCGCCAGGCGTCGGCGACGGAATTCTTGTAGTCGAAGGTTGCGAGTGACCGTTTCAGCGCATCGTGGGTGATGGTCTCGATGGCGGCGCGGAAGGTGATATCGTCGCGCGACTGGCAGGCTTCGTAGTCGGCTTTGGAGAGCCCTTCAGGACCTCCGGCTGCAAGCGATGGCACGGGCGACAGCGCGATGGAGATCGCGACCACGATGGAAACACTCGACCGGATGCGTCTCACGCAAACCAACTCCTGAACGTTTCGCGACGCCCTGTCCTATCTGGCCATTGCAGGCAGGACAAGGCGACCTTGGCCTGTGCGGGTGCAAAAGTGTTGTCCAGCCGGGCCAGCAGCCGGTCGCCGACGTCGCACGGCGCGTGCCGCTGCGGCATTGTTGATGCTTTGCAAATTGAACGTGTCCGCAGTATCGGACATCTGGAGCTTGAGGTTGCGCGCTCCGTTGCGGAGCTTGACGCCGATCCTCATGTCCGATCCCACCCTGTCCAATACGGTCTTGTCCAAGTCAGTCCTGTCCAATCCGGTGCTGGTCGAAGTCACGCGCGGCCCGCTCATCGAGAGCGTGCATCGGGGTGCGATCGCTGTTGTCGGCGTTTCAGGCGCGCCGCTTCTGGCGCTCGGCGATATTCACAGCGTCGTCTATCCCCGTTCGGCGATCAAACTTTTCCAGGCGTTGCCGCTGATCGAGACCGGGGCAGCGGACGCCTATCGCTTCGGGGATGCGCAAATTGCTCTCGCGTGCGGGTCGCATGTGGGGTTGCCGCGGCATGTGGCGATCGCGCAGGGCATGCTGGACGCGCTCGGCCGGAGTGTCGATGATTTGGCCTGTGGTGCGGCAGCCCCGCTCGGCGCGCGGGCGGTTGAAATCCTGGCAGCTAGCGGTGGAAAGCCAACCGCGCTGCATCACAACTGCTCGGGCAAGCACGGCGGCATGCTGGCTGTGGCCCAGGCGACGGGTGCGCCCATCGCTGGCTACTGGGAGGCGCAGCATCCGGTTCAGCGCCGGGTGCATGATGCGCTTGGCGAATTGACGGGTCAGACGTTGCAGGCCGATGTGTGCGGGATTGATGGGTGCAGCGTGCCGACCTGGGCGATGACGCTCGACCAGATGGCGCGGCTGTTTGCCCGTCTCGCGAGCGGGGAGGGCTTGGCGCCTGCACGCCGTGCGGCGGTGATGAGGTTGCTTTCGGCCTGCTGGCGCGAGCCTGACCTCGTCTCGGGGCCGGGGCGTGCCGACAGCGTCGTGATGGCAGCACTTCCTGGCCGCATCTACATGAAGACCGGAGCCGAAGGCGTCTATTGCGGGGCTGTGCCTGAACGTGGCATCGGCTTTGCCTTGAAGATCGACGACGGCGCGCAGCGGGCAAGTGCTGCAACCGTGATGCCGCTGATCGAACGGATGATCCCCGAAGCGAGCGGCCTCGTGCGGCGGAGCGTTCTGAAGTCGTCGCGCGGGATCGAGATTGGCAATATCCGCACGTCGGTGGGTTACAAGGCCGCTCTCGCCGGATTGGCTATCTGATCAGCTGGCCATATTGTCGGTGATCGTCACGCGGCCTTTGGTTGGGAGTTCGCGGGCGAGATCGGGGCCGAACGGGCGGCCGAGGTCATGGGCGCGGATTGCGCCGTCCGTGCTGCCGGAGATGAGATTGCCGGTGATGAGCGCGCGACCGGCATTGGGGTCGGCGGAAATCAGCACGCCGGTCTTGCAGGCGCGGATGACGTTGCCGTTGGCTGCGACATCGCGCATATGGCGACCCCAGCCGATCAGCAGGCCGCAGGTGGCAGCGTTCTCGATCGTATTGCCGGACACGGCAGCATCGGCCTCCACGGCAATCCCCTCGCCGCGCTTATCGACGGGTTCGTGGTCGCGGCGGACGAGGTTGCGGATCAGGTTGCCCTGGACCACGGCGAGGCGGCCGCCCTCGTTGAAGTTCGTGACCGAAATGCCGGTTGCGGCTCCATCGACGGTGTTGCTGGTTATGACCACGCCTTCAAAGCCAAACTCGGCGTAGAGCGCGACTTCGCCGATGCGCTGGCAGTGGTTGGCCGTGATCTGAAGGTTCGAGGCTGCGTTCCCGCGCACGGCGGAATAGGCGCAATCGGTGATGTGATTGCCCGCAACCTGGACATTGCCCGCGCGGAACACGTTGATGCCATTGCCGTTCTGGCCCGACCCGCCGCGGTCAGCGCGAACGCCGGTGATGCGGTTGGCGGTTACCTGCGATCCATCTGCGGACGGCTTTGAGCGCCAGACGAGAATGCCGTTGTTGCCGCAATTCGAGATCGTGTTGCCGGTGATCGCCAGAGTGCAGTCGGTGGCAAAGATCGCAGCGTCGGCGATGGCGCTAAGCGATGTGGTTGTGATGCGGCCCGTCGAGCCGGTGAGCGCGATGCCGTTGGCTGAGCTGTTCGCGATCGTGATATCGGACAGGCGGAGATCGGTACACCCCGAGAGCGATAGGAGCGACGGGATGCCAATGGGATCGAGTGGCCGATGGCCGCCGTCAAGGGTGACATTTGACAGCGAAATGGCTGGACAGTCGCGGGCGGACACGAAGGTCCCGTTGCCAATAAAAACGAGGCGGGAGGCGACGCCGACACCCGTGATCGTGCTGAACGGGCGCAACGTCAGGCTACGGGTGCGGATGGTGCCCGGCGGCAGGACAAGCGGCGCTTTCGCGTTGGCCGCCGCATCGATGGCCGCCTGGAGGGCTGCCGTCTGGTCACCTGGACCATCGGGGATCAGGCTGGGAACGGGTGCAGGGGCGCGCGGAGGTGAGGCCGACGCCTGCGGTACGGCGAGGACAACGCCCGCGCCCAAGACGAGACCGGTCGACAGGATGAAGCGGCGATGGGGGTTCATGGCAGGCACCGGCTGGCGAGTGGGTCGCTTCAGCGCAGCAAGTTTCACGCCACGCGGGTTGCCCGCGCGCGGTTTGAACCGTGTTTCGTTTCGACACAGGCCGCGATGATGTCGAGGGCGCCGAAGACCGCCCGCTCCAGGCTGAGCCCATCGGTTGGATGTTTGGTGAACGCTGTTGGGATGTGGATGAAGCCTACCATCATATCTTGCCCGTCGGCTGCGAGCGACAACGACTGATACAACACGGCATTGCACAGGTATTCGCCGGCATCACTCGAGGCGACGGCTGGCAGGCCGAGCGCTTTGAGGCGTTGGATGATCGTGGCGATGGGCACTGTCGCAGGGCGACGTTTGGGACCGTCGGCGTCCTGCACCGGGCCCTGAGGGAATTGACCCGCGCCATCTGGAGCGCTCACGCACACATTCACGCCGCGCCGTTCAAGCACGAAACCTTGAGCCTCGCTTGAGACACCGAAATGGAGAACGACGTCGGGCTTGAGGCGGGCGATGGACGTGCGCGCCTTGGCAAGGCCGCGCCGCCATTCGGTTGGGAGTTGGGTTGACGAGACCGCGAGATCGGGCAGATGGGTTTGTGCGTCGCGCGCGACACGTTTGGCGAGGCGGCCGGAGATGTTGTCGGGCACGCCAGGGAATGGGCCAAAGCCGGTGATGAGAATGCGTTTCATGCGGTCACGAGCTTAGCACCATCAGGATGCGCTTCGCCAGTTCGCGGCCGCCGTTGGATCGTGTGACGGAGGCCGCGAGGCCTCTCAGGCGGACGATCCTGGACGATCACGCGAGGATCGCTCCAGGATCGCTCGATCATTACTGGGCAGCGACGGGCGGCGGAGGCGTGCGCGTGACGGTGGTATTCACCGTTCCATCAGCGTTCTTCGTCCGGTCAAACGTCGTTGTTCCACCTTTGGGTCCGGTCACGGTCTTGTCGATCGCGCCATCAGCCCCCGTCGAACGCACAACGGTCGAGGTCTGGCCAGCGGGGCCGGTGCGCGTGGCATTCGTCGTGCC
>JBBRKD010000126.1:0-5871 GCA_038218255.1 Hyphomicrobiales bacterium
CGTGGGCTCACAAATGTCGCTGTTCCTGGCGCCTCTTGCCACCGGCTTGCTTCTCCTGGGGTGGCTCGGCTCGATGTTTGGTTACGACCGCGCGGCCGCGATCGTTGAAAACCCCAAAGAGCTGTTCAATAAGCCCCGCATCGAAGGCAGGCCTTGACGGTAACGGCGACGGTGTCGCGGTTGCATCGCAGCGCGGTTCCGCGCTAGGCAAGATGCGATGCGGCACGACCGGAGCCGCGCCGTCCTGGAGCCCGCAGCCGATGTCGAACCGCCGTTTGCACCCCGAGCAACCGAGCCATTTTGCGTTCAGCGCGGACAACCTCACCTGGGCGCATGAGACGATCGCGAAATACCCGGCCGGCAAGCAAGCTGCAGCGGTCATCCCCGTGTTGTGGCGCGCGCAAGAGCAGGAGGGCTGGTGCACCGAGCCTGCCATCCGCCACGTCGCCGACATGCTCGGTATGGCCTATATTCGCGTCTATGAGATCGCGACCTTCTACACGATGTTCCAGCTCTCGCCCGTCGGCACCACGGCCCACGTCCAGGTGTGCGGTACGACGCCGTGCCTATTGCGCGGGGCCGACAAATTGATCGAAGTTTGCAAATCCCGCATTGCAGATCACGCGCACGAACTCTCAGACGACAAGCGCTTTTCGTGGGAAGAGGTCGAGTGCCTGGGCTCGTGCGCCAACGCGCCGATGGTGCAGGTCTTCAAGGATACCTACGAGGACTTGAGCCCGGAGCTGTTTGAAAAGCTGTTGGATGGTTTTGCGGCAGGCATCCCGCCCAAACCCGGATCGCAGATCGGCCGCACGGCCTCGTGCCCCAAAAGTGGCCAGACGACGCTCACGACATCGCCCGCCAAGGCGCCGGCCGAATGACGCGGGATCAATGGGGCGATATCGCCGTCAAGGGTGTGGTGGGCGCCAGCTTCTTTTTCATCCTCCAGTATCTCATTTTGAAAGCCTCGCTGGAGACGAGCCTGTTTTGGGCTATTGCGCTTGGTGGCGGGGCAGCCTTGCTTGCTTGGTCTCAGCACACGCGGCGCTGACCCGGCATAGGATTAACCAGAGTTTAAGTCCGCTCGATTAATGTCCACCGCAACCGGGAAAAGGGTCCCGTGTTGGGGAGACATCCAATGGACACGCCGAGCCTTGCCATGATCACGCAAACCGTTGCCGCGTCCGGCACTGTGACGGCAACCGACGTTCTCGCGCTCCGCCGGACCATTTTCGCCGACGGCGTGGTCTCCAAAACCGAAGCCGACGCTCTCTTCGAGATCGAACGCTCCCGCAAAAGCCACACGCCTGAGTGGTCGATGTTCTTTGTCGAAGCGCTCGCCGATTTCCTTCTCAACCAGGACCCGCCGGCTGGCTACATCAGCCTGGAAAACGCGACCTGGATTGAAGCTCAAGTGAAGCGCCGCAAGCAACCGTCAACCGACGGCGACTTGGCTCTCGTCACCAACATCATCGAGCGCGCCCGCGAGGTGCCCGCCTCGTTCGCAGCGTTTGCACTTCAACTCGCAAAAGACGCCGTGATCTATGGCGACGGCCCCGATGCCCAAGGGCGCGCGCATGCCCACGGCAAGGTGACTGAGGCCGACGTGGTGATGCTTCAGCGCATCTTGTGGGGTGCGGGCAGCGAAGGCCTCCTGGCCATCAGCCGCGAGGAAGCCGAAGCCTTGTTTGCCATCGCCGATGCAACAACGGGCGCTGACAACGATCCAGCCTTCGACGAACTGTTCGCTAAGGCGATCGGCAATTATCTCCTGGGCGCAACTGGCCGCGCCGTTCCCCCTCGTGAGGTGTCGCTCCGCTGGGAAACTGAGCCTTCCCACAAGGCCGATATCGTCGGTGTCCTCTCGCAAATGTTTACGCGTCCGATGAAGGGCCTCGGCGGAATGGTCGCCGCGGCCCGCCACGCCAGCACGCTCGCTCAAGAGGTCGAGCTGGAACACGCGATGCGCAACGTCGCCCGCGATGTTGACACCGAGTTCAACGCCATCTTGACGCCAGAAAAGGCCGCGTGGCTCGATGAACGCATTGCCCGCAACGGCACGACAAATGGCCCTGAACGCGCCCTTCTCCGCTTCGTCGAGCGCGAAAGTGCTCAGCTCGACCCCTCGCTGGAAGCTGTCATCGCCAAGGTTGCATGACACGATCACGCTCTTGAACTTGCGCCGAACTCCCCCTAACCGTGCCCATCATTGTTTTGACGGGCACCACATGATCATCGCAATCGACGGACCGGCGGCGTCCGGCAAGGGGACGCTGGCCAAGCGCATCGCTGACCATTTCGGCCTGCCTGTCCTCGATACTGGCCTGCTATACCGTGCCGTGGCGCGTGATCTTGCGCTGCGCGGGTTCAGGCTTCACGATCCGTGGGCTGGTGCTGCTTTGGCCAAGAGCCTTGACGCCCAGACGCTCGACGATCCAGACCTGCGCGGGGCAAAAGCTGGTGATGCGGCGTCCATCGCTGCCAAGGTGCCTCAGGTCCGGGCCGCGCTCTTGGCCTATCAACGGGCGTTCGCTGCCCAGCAGCCCGGCGCCGTGCTCGACGGCCGCGACATCGGCACGGTCATCTGCCCGGACGCGCCAGTGAAGATTTTCGTCACCGCGACGCCCGAAGTCCGGGCCCGTCGGCGGTTCATCGAGATCGAAGCCCGCGGCGAGACCCACACCTACGAGATCGTCCTCGCCGATATCATCGGACGCGACGCCCGTGATGCCGGTCGCGGCGCAGCGCCGATGGTCCGCGCGCCCGATGCCCACTTGCTCGATACGACGGAAATGGGTATAGATGCCGTATTCCAGGCGGCTGTTGGACTGATCGAGAGGAAGATCAGCCAATGAGGGTGTGCGAAACGCACAACCCGAATTTGCGTTGGTGGGCAAGGCCCTCGGACGGCATGCACTGAGATCACCCCGTTTCTGGTAGCGCTGCGAGCTGCCCTGTCCGCGCGAGCGGGCTGGGGGCGACACCTGCCAAAGAAAACCAAATCGACCATGCCGCGCAGGCGTTGCCCCGCGTGGCTTGTTCCCGTTCATACTGACCCAATATCAAGCCCAACATATCCCATCAGATATCAAACCCTCAGGAGTTATCCCACGTGGCTGGTGCGCAAATGGATAGTTACAACCCGAGCATGGACGATTTCGCCGCCATGCTGTCTGAAAGCCTTGCGAAGGACGACGTCTACGAAGGCCAAGTCATCAAAGGCAAGGTCGTCGGCATTGAAAAAGACCTCGCCGTGATCGACGTCGGCCTCAAGATGGAGGGCCGAATCGCGATGAAGGAGTTCCTCCCCACCGTCCTCAAAGTCGGCGACACCGTGGAGGTTTACCTGGAGCGCGTCGAGAATGCGCTCGGTGAAGCCGTCCTCTCGCGCGACAAAGCAAAGCGCGAGGAAAGCTGGACCCGTCTCGAGAAGATGCACGAGAAGGGCGAAAAGGTGATGGGCGTCATCTTCAACAAGGTGAAGGGCGGCTTCACGGTTGACCTCGATGGCGCTGTGGCCTTCCTCCCCGGCTCGCAGGTCGACATTCGTCCTGTGCGAGACATCGGCCCCCTGATGCACCAGCCCCAGCCGTTCCAGGTCCTCAAGATGGACCGCCGTCGTGGCAACATCGTCGTTTCGCGCCGCTCGGTGCTTGAAGAAACGCGCGCCGAACAGCGGGCCGACATCGTCGCCCGCCTGGCCGAAGGCCAAGTCATCGACGGTCTCGTCAAGAACATCACCGATTACGGCGCGTTCATTGATCTCGGCGGTATCGACGGCCTGCTCCACGTGACCGATATGGCATGGCGCCGCGTCAATCACCCGAGCGAAATCCTCAACGTCGGCGACACGGTGAAGGTGCAGATCATCCGCATCAACTCCGACACCCAGCGCATCTCGCTTGGCATGAAGCAGCTGCAGTCTGACCCGTGGTCGGCCATCGAAGCCAAGTATCCGGTCGGCGCCAAGATCAAGGGCAACGTGACCAACATCGCCGATTACGGTGCGTTCGTTGAGCTGGAACCGGGCGTCGAAGGCCTGATCCACGTCTCTGAAATGAGCTGGACCAAGAAGAACACCCACCCTGGCAAGATCGTCTCCACGAGCCAGCAGGTCGAAGTGCAGGTCCTCGAAGTCGACGCCAACAAGCGCCGCATTTCGCTTGGCCTCAAGCAGACGCAAGACAACCCGTGGGATGCGTTCCTTGCAGCCCATCCCAAGGGCACGATCATCGAAGGGCCGATCCGCAACATCACCGAATTCGGCCTGTTCATCGGCCTCGATGGCGGCGTGGATGGCATGGTGCATTTGTCTGACCTCGATTGGTCAAAGCCCGGCGAAGAGCTGATCAAGGACTACAAAAAGGGCGACACCGTCAAAGCCCAGGTGCTTGAAGTGGACGGCGCAAAAGAGCGCATTTCACTTGGCATCAAGCAGCTGTCGGGCGACCCGATCGATGCGCTCGCCAAGTACAAGAAGGGCGACACTGTCACCTGTGAAGTCACCGGCGTTGAAGAAAACGGCTTGCATGTGAAGGTCTCTGGCTCGGATTTGATGAGCTACATCAAGCGCGCCGATCTCTCACGCGACCGTGCCGAACAGCGCGTCGAGCGCTTCACGGTCGGCCAGAAGGTCGATGCGTCGGTGTTGTCGGTCGACAAGGCCGCCCGCAAGATCGCCGTTTCGATCAAGCAGCACGAAATCTCGGAAGAGAAGTCGGCGGTTGCCCAGTTCGGTTCGTCGGATTCGGGTGCCTCGCTTGGCGACATTTTCAAGTCCGCCTTGAAGAAAAAGGGCGACTCGGCCGACGACGCCACGGAGTAATTCCGGCTGACTGACTGATGAAAATCGCGCGCTGACTCACAAGGTCGGCGCGCTTTTTTGTGCGTTGGGACCGCGTGCGATGGCGCACCCACGACGCGCTGTACAGGATCACGGTCGGACGAGGCTAACCCTGCTCGCGAAGCGACGCCAAAACGGCCAGGGCATGGCCTGCAGGATCAGCGATCGGATGGATCGCCCGCACCAGCACCCCGTCGCGCACGATCAGCGTCATCCGCCCAAGATAAGCAATGCCGCCGGTTGTGAACCTCGGCAGGGCCAGATCGTCTGCAAAGGCGAAGGCATCGTCACTCAAAAGCTCGAACGGCAGGCTCATGCGATTGGCGAACTCGCGCTGCCAAGCGGTCGTCTGTCCACTCACGCCGAACACGTCAAAGCCTTCGGACTGGAACTGCGCATAGTGATCGCGAAATCCGGCCGCTTCCGGCGTCGAGCCGTGGGCCCCTGGCAGATCGTCCCACCCTGGGGGATCGGCGACGCCGGGGCGCCCGCTGTAGGGGTAGACGAACACGATCGCTGACCCTGCCAACAGCGAGAAATCGACCGTGCCGCCCCCTGTCGAGGCTAGCGCCACTTCCGGCATGGCCAAGCCCGCGACCAGATGCGAGGTGCCGGTCACGCAGCCTGCCGGGGATTTGCGATCAGCCATGCCAGTACGTCGCCCGCATTCCGGTCGGGTGGAAACACCGGATAAAACACCTGAGCCACCACGCCGTCGTCCAGGATCATCGCAAACCGCTTGAGCAGGGTTTTACTGTTGACCGTCAGCGTCGGCAGGCCTGCCGCTGTGGTCAGCGTCAACTGCGCGTCCGACAGCAGCGGAAACGGCAGATGGAGACGTAAAGCTGCCTCTTGCTGATAGGCGGTGTCCTGCGTCGAGAGGCCATAGGTCGCGTTCGCGCCCGCTGCCATCAGCTCAGCATGGTGGTCGCGGAACGCGCACGATTGCGGCGTGCAGCCACGCGCACCGGGAAGCTCGTCCCATCCGTCTGGGAGCGCAACGCCGGGTTGGCCAGTCATGGGATAGC